>DASSJN010000091.1:0-8808 GCA_035691185.1 Steroidobacteraceae bacterium | reverse complement strand
CCACGCGGGCCAGGATGTACGAGGTGGCGCGGCAGGTGCTGGCCGGTCGCGAGGGGGCGCCGCCGACGCCAGTCGAACCATCGCCGGCGCAGCAGCAGGCGGCGATCGAGGCCGCGCTCGAGATCGCGAGCGCCGAGCGCCCGCCGCGCGCGGGAGTCGTCGACCTCGCCCGGCAGACATTGCGCGAGACCACGGAGTTCGTGCGTCGCAAGGACTTCGTGACGGTGCCCGAGGAACCGCTCGAGATCATCCTGATGCCGGAATTCCAGCGCGGCGTCGCCGTCGCCTACTGCGACTCGCCGGGCCCGCTCGACAAGGGTCAGCGTACGTTCTACGCCGTGTCGCCGATCCCGGAGGAGTGGACCGAAGCTCAGGTCGACTCGTTCCTGAGCGAGTACAACACGCGCTCGATCGCCAACCTGACCATCCACGAGGCGATGCCGGGCCACTACCTGCAGATCGCGCACTCGAACCGCTATCCGTCGATCGTGCGCGCGATGCTCGGCTCCGGTCCGTTCGTTGAAGGCTGGGCCGTCTACACCGAGCGCGTGATGCAGGAGCAGGGCTTCCGCGCCGGCGACCCGCTGATGCGGCTCGTGCAGCTCAAGTGGTACCTGCGCTCGATCACGAATGCGATCATGGACTCGGCGATCCACGTCGACGGCATGACGCGCGACGAGGCGATGAAGCTCATGGTGGAGACGGGGTTCCAGGAGGAGCGCGAGGCCGCGGGGAAGTGGGTCCGGGCGCAGCTCACCTCGGCGCAGCTCTCGACCTACTTCGTGGGTTACCAGGAGCACGCCGACATGCGTGCGGAGGCCGAGCGCCGTGGCGGTGCACGGTTCGACATCAAGCAGTACCACGACAAAGTGCTGTCGTACGGATCGCCGCCCGTGCGCTTCGTGCGCGCGTTGCTGTTCGACGAGCAGATCGAGTAGAAGAGGGAGACAGGGGACAGGCGTCAGGGGATGGCGCAGGCGGCGTGCGGCACTTCTCCCGCGCGCCCTTGCACTAGCCGCCAACTCCTGACCCCCAACCCCTTTTCCCTTCGATCGCCTCCGCAATGGCACGGATTGCCGTTCACGGCGCCGGTCTGCCGCTAGTCTCGGAGCGCATGAGCCGTCCCGCCGCTCCCGCCTCCGGTGATCGCACGCGCTACCGCCCCGGCGCCCCCGTGGCGCTGGAGGAAGTCGAGCTGGTGGCCTGCGTATACGGTCCGCGCACGATCATGGCCGATATCGAGCGCATGCTGGCGCTCGGCGACGGCTGGGCGCGCGGCATCGCTCAGTGGCAGCACTCCGGCGCGACGTACCTGCTGCTCGTCGCGAGGACGTTCGACGGCGGATGCCTGGCCGAGCCCGAGGTCGTGCTCGCGGACGATCGCGCGACGCTGGAGCGCGCGATCTGGCAGGCGATGGGCGCCTCCGACTCGCGCCTTTGCCTGCTCGAATCGTTCGAGCCCGCGCTGGTGGAATACGTCGAGGTGCTGATCGCGGCCTCGCGCCGCCCCGCCGGGCACGCCTGAGCCCAGGCACTCCCGCGACGCCGCACGGCTCAGGCGTCGTCCGGGCCGCTGAACAACGCGTGCAGCACGTTGTCGATGATCGTCGCGTTGCCCATCAGCTGCTGGTGCCGCTCGCACAGGAACACTGCGTGCGCGATCCGCAGCGATTCGCGCCCACTCGAGCGCCCGTCCCCGTGCGATGCGCGACCGAGCAGTGACGGCCGCGTCACCACGGTGTCGCCCGGATCGAACATCGCGGCATCGTAGTCGACGCCGCGCACCGGCGCGGCGATGTCCGTCACGCGCTCGCGAGCGTGCAGCTGGCCGTGGACGCCCTCCACCAGCAGCCGCGCGAGCGTGAGTTCGCAGTCGCCGCCGAGGACCCACGGTCGAATCGCCTCTGGCCCCGCGCCGAGCGCCTCCGCAAAGCGGCGCCCGCGTCTCAGCTGCCGGGCGAGGTACTCGCGCAGGATGGCCAGGTGCCGCTTGCCTGCCGCGCCGCCGCCGTGCTGCGCGACCGTGCGTTCGGCGATGCGCGGGTCGAACAGGGACCAGCAGCAATCGCGCCACGTCGCGATGTCGTACAGGTCGGCGCGGATCACCGAGCCGTCGAGCCCGACCAGCCACGGGACGCTCGGGTGCGGCAACAGCTGCGTCAGTCCAGGACAACTCGCCATGACGTCAGGCGGGATGTTGCGCAGGCCGATCTCCTCGCCTCGCAGCAGCGAGAGCACCGGCTGGAGTGTTCCCAGGTTGGGCGTGCCGACGAGCAGCAGCCTGCGGATGTTCCGCGCGCCGGCCTGTGTGGGCAGCAACTCGCCGTGCTCCGGCAGATCCGCCGTGCCATAGCGCGCGTAGTACCGGGCGAGCAGTCCGCCGTTGGAGTGCGCGATGATGTCGACGCGCAACCCCGGGTCGCCGTGGTCGACGCGGATCCGCTGGATCAGCGCGTCCAGGGCACGCGCCGCGCTGACGTTGTCGCGGCGGAAGTCGTAGATGAACGGGTACAACCCGCACTCGCCTTCGGCGGGCGCCTTGCCGGGCCCGCATCGACGATACCCGCCGACACGCTGCAGCGCGTCGATGACGTTGCCGTAGAAGTCACGCCCGAGTCCCTCGCGGAACACCGCGTAAGCCTCGATGCCGTCCTCGACCGGTTCCAGGGTATCGGGGTCGATCGGCAGTTCGAGCCGGCGATAGTTACCCAGCAGCAAGTGGGAATCGGACACGGGCCAGACTTCGGCGCCGGAGCGGCGGTCTCGCAGGCTGGAACCGAAGGCGCCCGGAATGAGGATGAGCGGCGGCTGCGTGTCGGGACGCGCGGCCTCGTACACCTTGACGAGCGGCGGGCGCTCGAGCGCGCACGCCGCGAGGGCGAGGCCCGAGGCCAGCACGCCGCGCCGGGTCCATCGCTGCATGACGACCTCCAGCGGTCGCTTGCAGTATCGCGCGGACGCGGGGCCCGGCGCATCCGCGCCAGACGCAATCAGGACGTCAGGCGTACTTTTCGCGCAATCGCGGTTCGATGGCGATCAACTGCCGGTCGTGAACGCGTTCCAGCAGGAACTGCGCTGCGATCGCGCCGCAGCCGGCGAGGAACATGTCCCACTGCGTGTCCCACACGTCGCCCTGGGTGCCGAGGAATGCACCCGCGGCGTCGCCGCCGGCGAGCGCGGCCCACCACTCGGTGAACTCGTAGGTCGCACTGATGCCGAGGATGCTCAGGCACACGATCGCGAACAGCCACTTGCCGGGCTGCAGGGGCGACGTCCTCAGCAGCAACTCGCGGGCGACGATGGCGGGGCCGAAACCCTGCATCAGGTGGCCGATGCGGTCGTAGTGGTTGCGGGAAAACTGGAAGGCCTCCTGCATCCACTGCCCGAACGGCGTCAACGCATAGGTGTAATGCCCGCCGTACATGAGTATCCACGCGTGCACGGCGACCAGCAGGTACACGAGCGGCGTGAGGGGAAAGCTCCGCGCCGTGGCGACCAGCAGCGGCACCGCGATCACCACGGGCAACACCTCGAGCACCCAGGTGAGACGGTCGTAAGGTCCGATGCCGGACCAGACCAGCCCCAGCAGCACGAGTGCGAGCAATGCCGCGGGCAGGCGGAGGGACGGATGCAAGTACGAGTACCCCGGGTGATGCGCTCGTCATTATAAGGTGTCGCGACCGAGGAACTCGTCGATGATCCGCGCGACCTGCGCGGGCTGGTCGTGATGGAGCATGTGACCCGCGTCCGCGACCACGTGCGATTCGAGTCGCGGGACGTGACGCTGCAGCGAAGCCGCGTCGCCGACTCCGCGCAGCCGCGCCACGAACTCCGACGCGGCGCCGGCGAGGCAGGCGACCGGTGCCACGATCTCACGCCAGCACGCTTCCGCTTCCTCGCGACGGTACAGGATCGGGTTCACGCGCTTGTGCGCCGGGTCGAACCTGAGCCGCGCGCGACCGTCGGGCAGTGCTTCGGCCCAGGCACGCGCGACGAACGCCGCGCGCTCGGCGGTCAGTCGCGGATTGCGCCTGCAGAGCACGCCCGCCAGCACGTCGAAGTCCGGAAACACGCTGGCCGGCTCGGGACGCCGCAACTGCTCGAGCCAGTCGCGATACCGTGCGGGGGCAAGCTCGGGCGCCACGCCGTGCAGGCCGAAGCCTTCCAGGGTCATCAGGCGTCGCACGCGCCCCGGTCGCAGGCCGGCATACGTGAGCGCGATGTTGCCGCCCATGCTGTGGCCGACGACGTCGACGGTTTCACCCGGCGCGAACTCGTCGAGCAGCGCCTCGAGGTCGGCGAAATAGTCGGGAAACCAGTAGCCGCCGGGTGCCCAGGCCGAGCGGCCGAAGCCACGCCAGTCGGGTGCGATCAGCGGCCGCGCGGTCGCGAATTCGTCGACGAGGAACTGGAAGGTCGCGCCGCAATCCATGAAGCCGTGCAGCAGCACGATCGGCGCCCCCTCGCCCGGCCAGACGGTGACGTGATGGCGCAGGCCACGCAGTTCGCGGGTGCCGGCCTGCGGTGCGCGGCGCGGTCGATAGGGTTCCGTCATGCGCGGCATGTTGCCGCAAGCCGGGCGCCGGTGTCGTGGGCTGGATTCCGCGCGCCGGAACGCCCGCAGTGCCGTCGCGCCCCGGGCTTGCGAGAATGCGCGGATGCGCAAGCTCCTCGTCTTCCAGCACGTCGCGTCCGAGCCGCTCGGCCACCTCGATCCCCTGTTGCGCGAATCGGGTGTCCGGATCCGCTACGTCAATTTCGGGCGCGAACCGCATGCCGATCCGGACGTGCGCCGCTACGACGGGCTCATCGTGCTGGGCGGGCCGATGAACGTCGACCAGGCCGACCGCTACCCGCACCTCAGGACCGAGCTCGCCGCGATCCGCGTAGCGGTGAACGCGGACAAGCCCGTGCTCGGTATCTGCCTGGGCGGCCAGCTGCTGGCGCAGGCGATGGGGGGACACGTGCATCCGAACCCGGTGCCGGAGATCGGCTGGTACCGGCTGCACACGCGTGCGCACGCGCACGACGACCCGCTGTTCCGTCACTTCGAGCAGTCGCCACGCTACGTGTTCCAGTGGCATGCATACGCGTTCCAGCCGCCGCCGGGCGCGATCCCGCTCGCGTGGACGCGCAGCTGCCGGCACCAGGCCTACCGGCTCGGTGATCGCGCGTGGGGACTGCAGTTCCACCTCGAGGCCGACGCGGCGTTGATCGAACGGTGGCTGCACACGCCGGGCGGGCGCCACGAGATCGCGCGGCACTGGACCGACGCCGCGCGCATCGCGCGCATCCGCGCGGCGACGCGCCGATACCTGCCGGAGACCACGCCGCTCAGCGAGCGCGTCTTCGGTGAATTCGCAAACCTGTTCCCGACGCGTCGCTACGCGCTGCTGCCGTCCCGCTGAGCAGGCGCGCGACGCGGTGAATCGCCGCGCGCCCGGGGAATGACCCCCGTCAGTCGGCCGACGACGGGCGCGAGCCAGCCCGCTGCACGCCGGCGGTGTCCGCGCCCGTGCCGGTGCCCGTCAGGCGTACCTTGGTTTCGGGCGCTCCGCCCTTCGCCCACACGGTCAGCGTCGCCTCGTGGTCGCCTTTCCAGGTCGGACGGAACAGGACCGTCGACTTGCAGCTCTTGCCGATCGGCAGTTCGCGCGGGCAGTCGTTGCTCTGGGCGAACTGTTTCTCGTTCTCGCCGCTCAGGCTCGTCGCGGTGATCGGCAGGTTGACGTCGCCCGTGTTCGTGATCGTGACCACCTGTTCCTTGCTGGTCGTGCCGTTCGCAACCTGGCCGAACGTGAGCGACCTCGGCGTCGCGGTGTATTTCGCAGCGACGCCGGAGCCGGTCACTCGACGCGTGCGAACGGCACCGTCGCCGGCCGTGATGCGCACCTCGGCCGACTTCTCACCGTCCGACGTCGGCTCGAAGCCGACCCGGATTTCGCATTGCTGGCCCGGCGCCAGCGAGTCACCGCACTTGTTGTCGATGGAGAAGACGTTCTCGTTGGCGCCGGTCAGCTCCACCTTGAGGTTGCGGACGGCCGTCTTGCCGTGGTTGCGCACGGTGAAGCTCTCCGCGCGCCTCAAGAACAGCGGAGTCTTGCCGAGCGTCACGTACTCGGGCTGGACCGAGAAGTCGCCGCCCTTGTTTTCGGGCGTCGACTCCTGTTGCCGTTGCTGCTGCTGCGCGATCGACGGCGGGGACCACGCCGCGATGGCCGCGATCGCCGCGACGGAGATCACGGCCGGCCAGCCGGCCGACCGTACGATGTGGATGCCGTTTCTCGAACCCATGACTGTTCGCCCCGTGTCCACCGAAGATGGTGGCGCACGATGCCGCGGCTCCCCCGGGCGGGGGGTCAGCGACCCACTGAAACCGGGTTGGGCGATCGACTCCCCTGCTCGCGGGAGTGGTCGCACTCACTCGCCGAGGAACATCCTGTAGGCGGGATTGCTCGTTTCCTCGGTGTAGGCGTACTGCAGTTCGGTCAGGTGTCGCTCGAATTCGGGGCCGTCCGCGGGCGGGACCTGTACGCCGGCGAGCACTCGCCCGTAATCGGAGCCGTGGTTGCGGTAATGGAACAGGCTGATGTTCCACTGCGCGCCGACCGCCTCGAGAAAGCGCAACAGCGCACCCGGCCGTTCCGGGAATTCGAAGCGGAACAGCCGCTCGTGCCGCAACCCGTGTGCGTGGCCGCCCACCATGTAGCGCACGTGGAGCTTCGCCATTTCGTCGTCACTCATGTCGATGACGCGATAACCGGCATCGGCGACGAGCTGCAGGAGGGCTTCCTTCTCGCGGCGGCCCTCCGCCAGCGACACGCCCGCGAAGATCCGTGCCGAGCGCGCGTCGTCGTAGCGGTAATTGAACTCGGTGACGCTGCGCCGGCCGAGCAGGCGGCAGAACCTGAGGAAACTGCCCGGCTCCTCGGGAATCTCGACCGCGAGCAGTGCCTCGCGCTGCGCGCCGATGTCGGCGCGCTCGGCCACGTGGCGCAGGCGGTCGAAGTTGATGTTGGCGCCGCAGTTGAGGGCGATCAGCGTCTGCCCGCGACACTGCTCGCGCGCGACGTAGCGCTTGATGCCGGCCACGGCGAGCGCGCCGGCGGGCTCCGCGATCGTGCGGTTGTCTTCGAAGATGTCCTGGATCGCAGCGCAGATCTCGTCGGTCGTGACGAGCAGCACCTCGTCGACGTACTTGCGCGCGAGCCGGAACGTTTCCTCGCCGACGCGGCGCACTGCGACCCCGTCCGCGAAGATCCCGACGCGCTCGAGCGTGACGCGCTCGCCGGCGCGCAACGAGTCGTGCATGCTCGCGGCGTCCTCGGGCTCGACACCGACGATGCGCACCGTGGGGTACAGCGACTTGACGTAGGCGGCGATGCCCGCGATCAGTCCGCCCCCGCCGACCGGCACGAAGATCGCGTCGGGCGCCGTGGAGCACTGGCGCAGGATCTCCATGCCGATCGTGCCCTGGCCCGCGATGACGTCCGGATCGTCGAACGGATGAATGAACGTCAGTTCCCGCTCGCGTGCGAGGCCGAGCGCGTGCTCGTACGCGTGGTCGAAATCGTCGCCGTGCAGGACGACCTCGCCGCCGAGGTCGAGCACGGCCTGGACCTTGATGTGGGGTGTCGTGCGCGGCATGACGATGACGGCCGTGATGCCGCGCCGCCGCGCCGCGAGCGCGACGCCCTGCGCGTGATTGCCGGCGGACGCGCATATCACGCCGCGCCGCGCGGTCTCGTCGTCGAGCGTGGCGATCTTGTTGTAGGCGCCGCGAAGCTTGAACGAGAAGACGGGCTGCAGGTCCTCGCGCTTGAATATGACGTCGTTGCCGAGGCGGCGGCTCAGGCGTCGTGCGGGTTCGAGCGGGGTCTCGATGGCGACGTCGTACACGCGCGCCTTGAGGATGCGTTCGATGTAACTTTCTTGCATGGAAATGGTCTGGCCCGACGTCGCCTACGTTAACATTCTTCCGCCATGGACCCCTTGTTTTCCCGACGCGCGATGCTCGGCGCGCTCGGCGCCGTCGCGGCGCTCGGGCCGGGGCTCGCGGACGCGCAGACGTACACGCCGGACGGCGTGCCGCGCATCGATCGTTATCGCTGGGCCTGGGCGCGCGCCCAGCTGGTGCTGCAGCCGGGTCTCACGTGGCTCGACACCGCGTCGTTCGGGCCCACGCTGCGAGCGGTTCTCGTTCGCGCCTATCGTCACCTCGAGAGTCAGTCGCTCGACTTCCGCGAGTTCGAGGCGCTCTACGGCGCCGGTTCCACCGGCGAGCGCACCGTTCTCGCGGAGGCCGCGCGGTTCTTCGGCTGCGACGCGGGTGAACTCGCGCTCACCGAGGGCGCACGCACGGGACTCGCGCTCGTGGCCGCGGGGTTCGATCTCCAGCCCGGCGACGAAGTGCTGGTCACGGCGCACGACCATCCGGCTGCGGTCTATCCCTGGCTGGCCCAGGCACGGCGCCGCGGCTCGCGCGTCGTCGAAGTGCCGGAGGCCGTCGGCGGCGCACTGACGCCGGAGGTCATCGTGCAGCGGTTCGGCGCTGCGATGACGCCACGCACGCGAGTGCTCTGCATCGCCCACCTGCAGGATTGCGACGGCACCGTGATGCCCGTGCGCGAACTCTGCGCGCTCGCGAGGAGTCGCGGCGTCTTCACGGTCGTCGACGGGACGCTCGCTGCGGGCCACGTCGATTTCCGCCTCGCCGAGCTGGGCTGCGACGCCTACGCGATCGGCGTCGACCGCTGGCTCAACGGGCCGCTCGACGCGGGGCTGCTGTACCTGCGTCGCGACGCCCAG
>DASSJN010000090.1:0-6368 GCA_035691185.1 Steroidobacteraceae bacterium | reverse complement strand
TGGTCGAAGGCGACGATCTCGAACGAGTCGCCGCCCGGCCGTGCATACCATTTGCCTACGACAGGTGCGGGGTTGGTCATCGTCAATGCCCTCGCGACGTTCCGTGCGCTTGGTATCCTTGGTTCCGTTGTAGTCCTGCGCGCCTTGGGTTTCAAGTCGCGGGATCACCTGAAGGCATGATGCTCGACGAACTGGTCAAATTCTTCGTCGTCCTGCTCGTCGTCGTGGAGCCTTTGTCGCTCCTGCCTGTGCTTGCAGGGCTCACGCAGGGCGCGGACGATTCCTACCGTCGTCGCATGTCGACCAAGGCCGTCGGCATCTCCGCGGCGGTATGTCTGGTCTTCGCGGTCGGCGGCGCCTGGCTGCTGCAACTGCTCGGCATCAGTGTCGACGCTTTCAAAGTGGGCGGTGGCATTCTCCTGTTCCTGCTCGCGATCGAGATGGTGTTCGCGCGGCCTTCCGGCGTGCGCTCGACGACCCCGCCCGAGGATGCGGAGTCGCACCAGCGCGGCGACATATCCGTCTTCCCGCTCGCGTTTCCCCTGATTTCTGGCCCCGGCGCGCTCGCGACCATCCTGCTCGCATTCGCCGGCGTCGCATACGGCTCGGTGCAGTTCTTCGCGCAGATATTCGTGATCTTCCTCGTGCTCGGGATCACACTCGCGCTGATGCTCGTCACCGGGCCGGTCATGCGCGTGCTCGGCGTCACGGGCGGCGCGGTGCTCGGCCGGTTGCTGGGCGTGCTGCTCGCGGCGCTCGCGGCGCAGTTCGTGATGGACGGCATCCGGGGTGCGATGAGCGGCGGTTGAACGGCGGCGTCCACACTCCGACCCCCGGCAGTATCATGTAAGGTCGCCCCCGCGCGTCACCCGAGCCGCCTTGAACCCGATGAAACCACACGTCGACGACCACGACGCGCCCACGCCCGTCGACGAGCCGAGCCTGCCGGGCAATACCCGGCCTCCACGTCGGGCCATCCGCAGTTTCGTGGTGCGGGCGGGGCGCATGACGCATGCCCAGGAGCGCGCGTGGCGCGACCTGTGGCCCGCCTGGGGGGTGGACAAGGGCGACGCGCCTCTCGACTTCGCGGCGATGTTCGGCCGTGTGGCGCCGGTCACGCTCGAGATCGGCTTCGGCAACGGCGAGTCGCTGATTGCGCTCGCGGCCGCCCATTCCGAGCGTGTGTACGTCGGCCTCGAAGTGCACCCGCCCGGCGTCGGTCACCTTCTGCTCTGCTGCGAATCCGCGGGCGTGACGAACGTCCGCGTGCTTTGCCAGGACGCGGTCGAAGTCCTGCAGCAGCGCGTGCCGGACGCGTCTCTCGAGGAAGTGCTGCTGTACTTTCCCGATCCGTGGCCGAAGAAACGCCACCACAAGCGTCGCATCGTGCAGCCGGCGTTCGTCGACCTGGTTGCGCGCAAGCTGCAGCCGGGCGGCGTCCTGCGCATGGCGACGGACTGGCAGGCATACGCGGAGCACATGCTCGCGACGGCTGGCGCGTGCACGGCGCTGCGTAACGAGTCGGCGACGGGCGACTACGTTGAGCGCCCGTCGAGCCGTCCCGTGACGCGCTTCGAGCGGCGCGGCCAGCGGCTCGGGCACGGCGTCTGGGACCTCGCCTTCCGGAAAAAATAGGGACACTCCGAGTTTTGGCTGAAACTCGGAGTGTCCCTATTTTTCAGGCGACCTGCCCCGCGATGCGGCCGCCGAGCAGGCAGCCGCCGAGGAACGTGCCCTCGAGCCCGCGCTTGCCGTTCATGCCGCCGCCGCCGAAGCCCGCGCTTTCGCCCGCGGCGTACAGCCCGGGGATCGGCGCGCCCGCGCGGTCGAGCACGCGGCACTGGAGGTCGGTCTGCAATCCGCCCATGCTCTTGCGGCTGATGATGAACTCGCGGATCGCGATCAGCGGGCCTGCGGCGGGCTCGAGGATCTTCTGGAACTTGCACGTCCGCACGCGGTCGCCGACCCAGCGCCGCGCGAATTCGATGCGCCGCAGCTGGTCGTCAGTATGGAACCGCGGCCCGAGGTCGATGCACGCGTCGTACTTCGTCGCGGCCGACCGCACCGCCTCGAGGTCGACCGAGCCGTCGCCCACCAGCTCATTCATCTTCGCGACCAGTTCGTCCACCGTCGGCGCCACGACCACGTCCGGGCACAACTGGGTCATCTGGTCGTAGAGCCAGTGATTGCCCAGCAAGATGTCGCGGGCGACGTGCAGCCGCTTCTTGTGCCGGAACGACGGGTTGAACTCGCCGCCGGAGATCGCTAGCTCCTTGAGCATGATGCGCCGGTTGAGCAGTTGCCACGAATAGGCGCGCTCCCGCGCGCAGATCTGCGCGACGAGGTCGTGCGTGTCGTAGCCCGTCACGAGCGGCATGGGGCCGATGCGTTCGCCGCGCCAGTCGAGCCAGAGCGCCGATTTCGGCGGCACGAGCGACAGGCCGTGCGCGGGCTTGCGCGGCGCCCAGTGATGGACGCCCGCTGCGTAGTTCCACTGCCAGTCGAGGTGCGTGACCTGCGCGCCGAGTGCGCCGGCCGCGTCGTGCATCAGACCGTCCGCGAACTTGTGCGAGCCGTTGAGCAGTGTTTCCGGCGGGCGCGACCAGTCCGCGTGCCAGTGCTGCTTCACGCGTTCCAGGTCGCCGTTGATGCCGCCGCTCGCGATGATGACCGACTCGCCGGTCGCCTCGAACTGGCCGTCCCGCCCTTCGAACGACCCGCGGCAGCCGGTCACGCTGCCGTTGGTCGTGACGAGCGCTTCCACCCGATGATCGAACCGCAGCTGCAATCGATCGCGGTTCGGTCGCCCCAGCAGGTGCCGGTTGAGCACCTCCTGCAGTTCGTGGCCGGTGCCCCAGACGATGTGCCAGCGCGGCACGGAATTTCCCGGGCCGTAGAGTCCGCGCTCCACCCACAGCGGCATGGGCATGAACTGCACCCCCACGCCGCGCAGCCAATCGAAGACTTCGCCGTTGGCGCGGTGCACGTACGCCTCGGCCCAGGCGCGCGGCCAGTGGTCCTCGGGCCCGAAGCCGGCGAAGGCGTGCCAGTCGCGCAGTCCCTGCTCGGCGCCGTCGCGAATGCCATAACGCTTCTGCAGCGGCGTGCCTGCGAACCAGATCCCGCCGAAACTTTCCTTGGCGAGGCCGCCCATGTTGGCTTCCGCGTCGCGGTCGAGCAGCAGCACGCTGCGACCGCGAGCGAGCAGCTCGATGGCCGCGGTGACCCCGGCGATGCCGGCGCCGATGACGATGACGTCCGCCGAGTACCGAATCATCTGGACGAGCTCCGCGTCGCGCGCACTCACTGCGTCGCTGGTCGAACTAGCGTAGCGCGCCGGTATGATCGCCCGCATGAGCGTGTTCCGAAAGCCGCGGGCATCGTTGGGCGCCGACGAGGCGCGTCGCCTCGCGCTCGCCGCCCAGGGCTTCGCCGAGCCAAGACCGGGTTCCGGGGCAGACCGACGCGCAGTCGTACGGACCGTGCGCCGGCTGGGCCTGGTCCAGATGGACTCGGTCAACGTGCTGGTTCGATCGCATTACCTGCCGCTGTACTCGCGGCTCGGCGCCTACCCGACGGACTGGCTCGATGCCGCGGCCTACGCCGGCCGTCGCCGCAAGCTGTTCGAGTACTGGGGCCACGAGGCGTCGCTGCTGCCGGTCGAGCGTCAACCGCTGCTGCGCTGGCGCATGCAGCGTGCGAAGAACGGCGACGGGCTCTGGGGCGGGGTCGCGCGCTTCGGCCGCGAGCATGCCCGGTTCTGCAACGAAGTGCTGGCCGAGATCCGCGACCGTGGGCCGCTCGGCGTGTCCGAACTCGCCGCGGGCGGGCGGCGCAAGGGCGGCTGGTGGGGTTGGAGTGAAGGCAAGGTCGCCCTCGAGTGGCTGTTCTGGACCGGACAGGTCACCACGCATTCTCGTCGCAGCTTCGAGCGCATCTACGACCTGACCGAACGGGCGCTTCCGGCGGAGGTCGTGCGTGCGCCGACACCGGACCTCGACGCTGCGCAACGCGAGCTGCTGCGCATCTCGTTGCGGGCCCTCGGTGTCGCCACCGAGCGGGACCTGCGCGACTACTTTCGCCTGACCGTCGCCGACGCCCGCGACCGAATCGCCGAACTCGTCGAGTCGGGCGAGTTCCTCCCCGTGCAGGTCGACGGCTGGCGTGTCCCTGCCTACGTGCCGCACGCCGTGCGCATCCCGCGTCGCATCGAGGCCTGCGCCTTGCTGTCGCCGTTCGATTCGCTCGTGTGGTTCCGCGACCGCATGCAGCGCCTGTTCGACTTCCACTACCGCATCGAGATCTACACGCCCGCACACAAGCGCCGGCACGGCTATTACGTGCTGCCCTTCCTGCTCGGCGACCGGCTCGTCGCGCGCGTCGACCTGAAGTCGGATCGAACGGCAGGGCGCCTGCGCGTGCTCAGCACGCACTACGAACCGTGGGTGGATCGAGCAGGCGTGAAGGCGGCATTGGACGAGGAACTGGGCCGGCTGGCACGCTGGCTCGCGCTGCGCTGACGACGCGGCGGGCCCGGATTGGCGGGCGACGGCCGTTTCGGGCATACTTCGCGCACAGTTTGCCGCCGCGCAGTCCGGTCTGCGCACGAGGATCTTCAGCGCCGCCCCTCAGGGCGAGCCCATGCGGCCCCTCCTGCAGACTGATCGAAGTCTGCATTTCGCGTCTCGATTCCATCAAAGCAACGGCGCCCGGTCCGGTGCCTGCGCGTGCTCATCGGCATGCGCGGGCGTGGCGTCTGGTAAGTGATTCAATGTCTTTCGATTCCCTGGGCCTCCGGCCCGAACTGCTGCTGGCCGTCCAGGAGCTGGGTTACACGCAACCCACGCCGATCCAGGCGCGCGCGATCCCGTCGGTGCTCGACGGTCGCGACCTGCTCGCCGCCGCGCAGACCGGCACGGGCAAGACCGCCGCGTTCGCGTTGCCGCTGCTGCAGCGCATGAGCGAGACGCACCCGACCCCGAGCGGTTCCCGCACGCCTCGTGCGCTCGTGCTCGTCCCGACGCGCGAACTCGCCGCCCAGGTCGACCAGTCGTTCAACGACTTCGGTCGGCACCTGCAGCAGCGCACTGTCCTGATCTTCGGCGGCGTGAGCCCGCGGCCGCAGATCGAAGCGCTGCGTCGCGGCGTCGATATCGTCGTTGCCACGCCGGGCCGACTGCTCGACCACGCGAACGAACGCAACATCGACTTGCGCGGCGTGCGCTACCTGGTGCTCGACGAAGCCGATCGCATGCTCGACATGGGCTTCATCCGCGACATCCGTCGCGTGCTGGCCCTGCTGCCGCCCAATCGGCAGAACATGCTGTTCTCGGCGACGTTCTCCGAGGACATCCGCGGCCTGGCCAAGGGGCTGCTCCGCGACCCGTTGACCGTCGAGGTCGCGGCGCGCAATGCGCCGGCCGAGCTGGTCGAGCATCGCGTGCACCTGGTCTCGCAGGGCGAGAAGCGGGCGGTGCTGAGTCACCTGCTCAAGGCCGGCGCGAATCCCCAGACGCTCGTCTTCACGCGCACCAAGCACGGCGCCAACCGGCTCGCCGACCAGCTCGCGCGCGACGGGCTCGAGTGCGCGGCGATCCATGGCAACAAGTCGCAGAGCGCGCGCACGCGTGCGCTCGACGACTTCAAGGCGTACAAGGTACAGGTGCTGGTGGCGACCGACATCGCCGCGCGCGGGCTGGACATCACCGAGCTGCCGCAGGTCGTCAACTACGAGTTGCCGCACGTGCCCGAGGACTATGTCCATCGCATCGGACGCACCGGGCGCGCGGGTTGCACCGGCCAGGCGCTGTCGCTGGTCTCGGACGACGAGACGGATCGACTGCGCGCCATCGAGAAAGTGCTGGGCCGCCGGATCAACGTGCTGCCGCTGGACCGCTCGCAGATCCCGCGACCGTCGGGCGATGGCCAGGCACGCGCACCGCGGCACGTCGACCCGCGGGCGGTGGCTCAGGCGCAGGCGCGCCGTGAACGTCCGCCAGCGCCGTCCGCCGCGACGGGCCGAGCAGAGGGCGGCCGGCGCCGTCGCTCGCGTGGCTTTCGTCCACGCGGCTGATCGAATCGGGCGTGTTCGCGCTCAGGCCGCCTGCCGGAAGCGGTAGGCGTCCATGGCGAGCGCGGCGCCCTCGGTGGCGTCGTACACCTTCTCGGCGAGCGCTGCAGGGCCGGCCGCGCCGAGCGCGATCAGCAGCGGCAGGAAATGCTCCTCGGTCGGATGCGCGCGTGCCGCCGAGGGCGCCTGCTCGCGATAGCCGACGATCGCGTCGTCGTCGTGCGACGCGAGCCGCTGCTCGAGCCAGCTCGAGAATTCCGCGACGTAGGGCAGGGCTGGGCCGTTCCCGCGCGCCGCG
>DASSJN010000089.1:0-3152 GCA_035691185.1 Steroidobacteraceae bacterium | reverse complement strand
CGCGCGTCGCGCCGGTGATACCAGTAGCCGATCAGCATGAACGAGGTCAGGCTGGTCAGCTCCCAGAACACCGCGAGCTGCACGAGGTTGCCCGACAGCACGATGCCGAGCATGGCGCCCATGAACGCGAGCAGGAACGCGAAGAAGCGCGGCGCCGGGTCATCGGGCGAGAGGTAATAGCGCGCGTAGAGCACGACCAGCGCGCCCATCAGCGACACGAGCAGCGCGAACAGCCACGCAAAGCCGTCCATGCGCAGCGAGAACGCGAGCCCGAGCTGCGGCGCCCAGTCGAGGCGCTCGCGCACCACGCCGCCGTCGATCACGGCGGGGTAGAGGCTGACGACGAGGGCGGTGCAGGCGAGCGCGACGAGGCCGGCGAGCGACGCTTCGACGGTCCGTGCCTTCGACGGCAGGAAGGCGGCGAGCAGGGCGCCGGCGAACGGCAGCAGTACGATCAGGGTCAGGGTCATCGCTGGCCGGGCCCGTCCGTTCGTCGGTGAAAAGTGTCGCGGCAAAGTATGTCATGCCGAGAGTTGCTACGATGTGCTACGTCTGCTACAGTCTCTCTCTCATGACTCGATCCATCACACAGCGGGAACTCCGCAACGACTCCGCGGCCGTGCTGCGCGAGGTCGAAGGCGGACGCAGCCTGATCATTACGCGGAACGGCACTCCCGTGGCTGAGCTGCGGCCGCTGGGTGCTCGGCGCTTCGTGCCTCGCGAGCGCATCGTCGACGATGCCAGGGCGGCACCACGTATCGATGCGAAGCGCTTCCGCGCAGACGTCGACGCCATCATCGACCAGCACGTCGATGACTGAGACGAGCGGCCTGCTGGACACGTCCGTCGTCATCGACCTCGGTGTCATCGACGCCGCGTCGCTGCCGATGACGACGGCCATCTCGGCCGTGACGCTGGCAGAACTCGCGGCTGGCCCGCACGCGACGCCCGACGCACAGGAGCGCGCGCGTCGCCAGGATCGCCTGCAATGGGCAAGTGCGACGTGGGAACCTTTGCCGTTCGACGCCGAGGCGGCTCGCGCGTACGGGCGGGTTTATGCGGCCACGCGGGCGCGCGGGCGATCGAGCCGGGCGCGGCTCGCGGACTTGATGATTGCAGCGATCGCGCTCGCGCAGGGCTTACCGCTCTACACGCGAAATGCGGCGGACTTCGAGGCCGTGGAAGACCTCGTCAAGGTCGTGGCAATCTGACCTCTTGCCGGGCACCGAACAAATACAAGGGGAGCCGTCTCGCCATGTTTCAGTCCGTTGCCTCGATCCGTTCCGCTACGCTTCTCGCCGCCTTTTCCTGTCTGGTCGCTGCGATCGCGCACGCCGAGCCGCTCCCCGACGCGGCCGCCTCGGACCCGGTGTCGCTCGGCTGGATGCAGGGCACGCCGCCGCCGCCCGCGAAGCTCATCCGCACGAGCGACGGCAGCTTCTACCGTTTCCCGCACACGCGCTGGAGCTTCTCGCACTGGCGTGAACTCTTCCCGTCAAGCAACGTCTCGCGCGGCGAGGGGCCCGTCGCGCCGCTGCCGCGCGCGAACAAGCCCGCCGAGCTCGACGCAGTGTCGTTCACGCGCACGACGGGCGGCGAACCGATGACGTTCGCCCAGGCACTGCCGGCGCTCTACACCGACGGCATCGTCGTGCTGCACCGCGGCCGCATCGTCTACGAAAAATACTTCGGCGCGCTCGACGAGCGGCGCCCGCACATCGCGTTCTCGGTGACCAAGTCGTTCTTCGGCACGCTCGGCGCGATGCTGGTGGCGGAGGGCGCGCTCGACGAGAACGCACCGGTGTCGCGCTACATCCCGGAACTCGCGGACAGCGGCTTCGCCGACGCGACCGTGCGCCAGGTGCTCGACATGACCACGGCGCTCGACTACTCCGAGGAGTACGGCAACCCCAAGTCGTCGTTCGTGCAGTACGCGCGCGCGGTCGGCATGTTCCCGTACCCGCCCGGTGTGACCGGCCCCGACGACGTGTATTCGTATCTGCGCACGTTGCCCAAGGCCGGCACGCACGGCGAGCGGTTCGCGTATCGCTCGCCCAACACCGACGTCGTCGGCTGGCTCGTGGCGCGCGCGACGGGCAGGCGGCCCGAGGTCGTGCTGCAGGAGCGGCTGTGGAGCCAGCTCGGCGCGGAGGCCGACGCGTACATGGCGCTCGATCGGGCCGGCAACGCGACCGCGGCGGGCGGGTTCAACGCGCGGCTCCGCGACTTCGCGCGCTTCGGCGAGATGATGCGCCTCGGCGGCAAGTTGAACGGTAGGCAGGTCGTGCCGGCCGCGGTCGTCGCGCGGATCCGCCAGGGCGCCGACCGCGAGGCGTTCGCGCAGGCGGGCTTCGACACGCTGCGGGGCTGGAGCTATCGCGACCAGTGGTGGATCTCGCACGACGACCACGGCGTGTTCATGGCGCGCGGCATCCACGGACAGGCGATCTTCGTCGACCCGAAGGCGGAGATGGTGATCGCGCGATTCTCCTCGCACCCGGTCGCGGCCACGGTGACGTTCGATCCGATCGTGCTGCCGGCGTACCGGGCCGTGGCGGAGCATCTGATGACGAGGTGACGAAGGCCGCGGGCAGCGTGACGAGGGGCGTGGTCTATACTGCTTTTCCGTTTCGTTTCGCCAAGGAGGAGCTGACCATGGCCCTGATCAAGCAACTGTCGATCCCGCTCATGATCGCCGCCGGCGTACTCGCTGCCTCGTCCTCATTCGCACAGGACGCATCCAAGGCACAGCCGCAGATGACGCCCGAGCAGAAGGCCGAGATGGAGGCCTACATGAAGGCCGGCGCGCCCGGGGAGCCGCACAAACAGCTCGCGACCATGGCGGGGAAGTATTCCGTCGCGATGAAGAGCTGGCAGGAGCCGGGGGCGCCGCCGGTGGAGGAGACTGGCACGGCGACGCGCTCAATGGCGCTCGACGGCCGCGTGCTGGTCGAGCAGTTCAACGGCACGATGATGGGCAGCCCGTTCGACGGCCATGGCATGACCGGCTATGACAACGCGGTCGGACAGTACTGGTCCACCTGGAACGACAGCATGTCCACCGGGCTCATGGTGAACGAAGGCACCTGCGATGCACAGATGGCTTGCACCTTCATGGGGAGCTGGAACGACCCGGTCAAGAAAGCCCCGGT
>DASSJN010000088.1:0-7893 GCA_035691185.1 Steroidobacteraceae bacterium | reverse complement strand
TATGCGCAGGCCGTCACCGCGGGCGAGCGCGCGACGCTGCCCCGCGCCGCCGGCGAATTCGCGGAGCTCGGCCAGTCGCTCGAGACCATGCGCGCGAAGCTCGAGGGCAAGCAGTACGTCGAGCACTACGTGCACGCGCTGACGCACGAACTCAAGAGCCCGCTCGCCGCGATTCGCGGTAGCGCCGAGCTCGTCGAGGCCGGCGGCGAGGCGATGCCGGCCGCCGACCGATCGAGGTTCGTCGCGACGATCCGGGCCCAGGGCGACCGGCTCGCGGAGATGATCGACAAACTGCTCGCGCTCGCGGCGGTGGAACACCGCCAGCAGATCGAGCATCCGCGGCCATTGGACCTGCGCGCGGTAGCCGAGGATGCCGTAGAACGGGTCACGACCCGGCTCGCGCGTCGCGGGCTGTCGGTGCGGATCGAGGGCGCGCATGCGGTGGTGCAGGGCGACCCGTTCCTGCTGCGACAGGCGCTCATAAACCTCCTCGACAACGCGGCCGACTTCGCGCCGGAAGGCAGCAGCATCGACCTGGCGATCGTCCGCGACGGCCAGCGCTGGTGCGTGAGCGTCGGCGACCTGGGGCCGGGCGTGCCGGACTACGCCCTGGCGCGTGCGTTCGAACGCTTCTACTCGTTGCCACGGCCCGGCGGCGGCAGCCGAAGCAGTGGCCTCGGCCTGTGCTTCGTCGCCGAGGCTGCATCGCTGCACGGCGGCGAGGCGTCGCTGGCCAACCGCGAGGGCGGCGGCGCGCTCGCGACGCTGTCGCTGCCGGCCTGACTTCACGCTCGCTTCACACGGGCGCCGTCGTCGCCCCGCGCAAGGGCCGCACACTGCCTCCCATCGAACCCGCGAGGAGGCACCCATGCGTCTTTGTTTCAAGATCCTGGTCGTGTTCGGCCTGACCGTCGCACTGCTGATTCCGCTGGCGATGATCCGCGGCACCGTCGAGGACCGGCAGCGATACCGCACCGAAGCGGTCGAGGAAGTGGCGCGCAGCACTGCGGGCGAACAGGCGCTGGCCGGACCGGTGCTGTTCGTGCCGTACACAGATCGCGTCGTCGCGCTGCGCACCGACGAACGCGGGGTCCAGCGCCGTGTCGAGCAGGTCCGGACGGGCATGTGGACGTTCTTCCCACAGACGCTCGACGTACATGGTCGCCTGCAATCGCTGCCGCGCATGCGTGGTTTGCACGAGGTGCGTGTGTTCGAACTCGCGAGCCACGTGCGCGCGACGTTCCGCGTGCAGATTCCAGGCAGCGAGGACCCATCGACGCGACGCACCATCGGTCCGGGACGGCTCGGCATCGGTCTGCGCGACGTGCGCGGACTGGTTGGCGTGCCGTCGCTGCGCGTGGCCGGGGTCCCCCGTTCGTTGCGCCAAGGGCTCGGGCCCGGCGGCGGCAGCGGCCTGCACGCGATTCTCGAAGCGCCGGGCGCCGGCCAGTCGCTGGCTTTCGACGTGGACTTCCAGGCAACACTGCAGGGCACTGAAACCCTGTCGATCGCGCCGCTGGCCGGGCGCAACGCGATCGCGCTCGAATCGAGCTGGCCGCACCCGCGGTTCCATGGCGACTTCCTGCCGCGCAGCCGCGAGGTCCGCCCGGACGGCTTCAGCGCGCGCTGGGAAGTGTCCTCGCTGGCCAGTAATGCCCAGGCGCAGTACCGCTCGGCCTCGCAGAGTTCCGAGCCCACCGCGACCGACGCGATCAGCGTGTCGCTGGTCGACCCGGTGAACGTGTACTCGCAGGTCGACCGTGCGACCAAGTATGGCGTGCTGTTCGTGCTGCTGACCTTCGCAGCGTTCTTCGTGTTCGAACTGCTGCGCCAGTTGCGTATCCACCCGATCCAGTACGGCCTGGTCGGCCTGGCGATCTCGATCTTCTTCCTCCTGCTGCTCGCGTTGTCGGAGCGCATCGCGTTCGGTTTCGCATACCTTGCGGCAGCCGTCGCCTGTGTCGGTCTGATCGGGTACTACCTCGGGCACGTGCTCGGGGGCTGGGTGCGCGGTGCGGGGTTTGCTGCGATGCTCGGGACGCTCTATGCGGCGCTGTACGGGCTGCTGATCAGCGAGGACAACGCGATGGTGCTCGGCGCCGGGCTGCTGTTCGTCGTGCTGGCGGCGATCATGGTGATGACGCGCCGGATCGACTGGTACGAGTCGACCGTTTCGTAGTGGGCCTGCGTGGCCCTCACCCGACCTGCGGTCGACCTCTCCCGCGTCGCGGGAGAGGTAGGGAGTCAGCCCTTCGAGGCGTGACGCGACGCGAGCTCCCCCACCACGTGCTCGAGCGAGAGGTCGCGCGCCTTGAGCAGCACCAGCAGATGGTAGAGCAGGTCCGCGCACTCGCCGAGCAATTCCCCATCCTCACGCGTCACGGCGGCGAGCGCGGTCTCGACGCCTTCCTCGCCGACTTTCTGGGCGATGCGGCCGATGCCGCTCGCGTACAGCCGGGACGTATAGCTGCCCTCGGGGCTCTCGGCGATGCGACGCGCGATGGTCGCTTCGAGCGACGCGAGAAACGCGATCCTGGAGGCGTCCGGCGCCCGCGCGTCGGCAAAACACGTTTCGGTTCCCTTGTGGCACGTCGGCCCGACGGGGTTCGCGAGCACGAGGATGGTGTCGGCGTCGCAGTCGGCGCTGACGTCGACGACGTCGAGGTAGTGACCCGAGGTTTCGCCTTTGGTCCAGAGCGCGTGGCGCGTGCGGCTGTAGAAGACCACGCGCCGGCCTTCGAGCGTCCGACGCAGCGACTCCGGGTTCATGTGGCCGACCATCAGCACGCGAGCGGTGCGCGCGTCCTGGATCACGGCAGGCAGCAGCCCGCCGCCCTTGTCCCAGTCGAGCCGTCCCAGGCGCCCGTCGTTCATACACGCATCTCCACGTGCTGCCCCCGAAGGTATCGTTTGAGTTCGCCGATCTCGATCGCGCCGGTGTGGAACACGCTGGCGGCGAGGGCGCCGTCGACGTTCGCCTCCGCGAACACTGCCGCAAAATGTTCGGGCGCGCCGGCACCGCCCGAAGCGATCAGCGGTACGCGGCAGACCCGGCGCACGGCCTTCAACTGGGTGAGATCATAGCCCTTGCGGACGCCGTCGCTCGCCATGCAGTTGAGGACGATCTCGCCGGCGCCGCGTTCCTGCACTTCGCGCGCCCAGTCGAGCGTGCGCCGTCGCGTCCCGCGGGAGCGGTCCGGGTCGCCCGTGAACTGGTAGACCTCGAAGTCATCGCCGACGGTCTGGCTGTCGATGCCGACGACGACGCACTGCGAGCCGAATCGCCGGGCCAGCGCATCGACGAGGCCCGGTTCGCTCAAGGCGGGGGAGTTGACCGAGATCTTCTCCGCACCCGACATGAGCACGTCCTCGGCTTCGGCGATGCTGCGGATGCCGCCGGCCACGCAGAACGGGATGTCGAGGACACTGGCCACGCGCCCGATCCAGCCCCGGTCCACCGACCGGTCCTGCGGGCTCGCCGTGATGTCGTAGAAGACGAGTTCGTCGGCGCCTTCGGCACAGTAGCGCGCGGCGAGCTCGAGGATGTCGCCCACGACCTGGTGGTCGCGGAACCGGACACCCTTGACGACCTGTCCGTCGCGCACGTCGAGGCAGGGGATTATGCGTCGGGCAAGAATGGCTGCAGCTCCTCGACCGGAATGCGTTCCTCGAGCAATGCGCGCCCGCTGATCACGGCCGCGGCCCCGGTGTCGGCCAGTGCGCGCAGGTCGGCCCCGCTCGCAACGCCGCCGGAGGCCTGCCACTCGATGGCGGGAAAACGCTGCGCGGCTTCCGTGTACAGGGCAACGTTCGGACCCGACAGCGCGCCGTCGCGCGCAACGTCCGTGCAGAGCACGTGCTTCGCGTGGTGTGCCAGGTAATCCGCCACCGCGGCCCATAGGCTCGCCTCCGTCTGCGCTTCCCAGCCGTGCGTCGTCAGGCGCGGCGTGCCGTGCGCGTCGAGCCGCACGTCGAAGGCGAGCACCACGCGGTCGGCGCCGAAGTCGCGCATCCAGGCCTGCACGTCGGCCGGCCGGGAGACGGCGGCGCTGCCGATGACGACACGCGCGACACCGAGCGCCAGCAGATTCGCCGCCACCTCTCGGCTTCGGATGCCGCCGCCGACCTGCAGGCTTACGTCCGGAAACCGGTGCGCGAGCCGTTCGATGGCGGCACGATTGCCCTGCGAGCCGTCGCGAGCACCGTCCAGATCGACCACGTGCACGCAGCGCGCCCCCAATGCGCGATAGCGGGTGAGGACGCGGGAGGGGTCCGCGTCGTAGACAGTTTCGGCATCGAACCGGCCCTGGTACAGGCGCACGCACTTGCCGTCGCGCAGGTCGATGGCCGGGATCAGGCGCAGGCTCACTGGAGCTCCAGGAAATTCGCAAGCAGGCGCCGGCCGGCCCGCGACGAGCGCTCGGGGTGGAACTGCGCGCCGTGGAAATTGCCCTGGCGCACGACGGCGGAAAACTCCCCGCCGTAGTCGCTCGTCGCGAGCGTCCACGGACCGATCGGCACGGCGAAGCTGTGCACGAAGTACAGGTACGGATCGTCGTCCAGGCCCGCGAGCAGTGGCGATGCGGCGCGCGCGTGCACCGTGTTCCACCCCATGTGCGGCACGGGCAAGCCGTCGCGTTGCGGAAAGCGCACGACGCGCGCCGGCATCAGGCCGAGGCACGTCGTATCGCCTTCCTCGCTGGAGGCGAACAGCAGCTGCATGCCCAGGCAGATTCCCAGCACGGGTTGACGCAAGGTCGGGATCACCTCGACCAGCCCCAGGGCGCGCAACCGCTCCATCGCGTCGGCGGCCGCGCCGACGCCCGGCAGGATCACGCGCGGTGCGCGCCGCAGCTCGTCGGGGTCGCTCGTGATCCGTGAACTCGCACCGAGCCGGTCGAGCGCGAACCGCAGCGACGCGATGTTGGCGCCGCCGTTTGCGATGATCGCTACGTCGGTCACCGCGTGCACCGTCGTCGTCGCATCAGAGCACGCCCTTGCTGCTCGGCAACTCGGCGCTCTCGACCTGCACCGCCTGGCGCAGCGCGCGGCCGGTCGCCTTGAAGCACGCCTCGACCATGTGGTGCGAATTCTCGCCACGGACCTGCACGTGGACGGCCGCGCCGAGGCTGTCGGCGAGCGAGCGGAAGAAGTGCGGCACGAGTTCCGTCGGCAGGCCTCCCACCGACTCGCGGCCGAACTTGCCTTCGAAGATCGAATAGGGCCGCCCGGACAGGTCGATGGCCACTTGGGCCTGCGACTCGTCCATCGGCAGCACGAAGCCGAAGCGCGCGATGCCCATCTTGTCGCCGAGCGCCTCCCGCAGCGCCTCCCCGAGGGCGAGGGCGCAATCCTCCACGGTGTGGTGTTCGTCGACCTGCAGGTCGCCAGTGCAGGTCAGCTCCAGTGCGAAACCCCCGTGGCGCGCCACTTGCTCGAGCATGTGGTCATAGAAGCCGATGCCCGTGGCGATCGCGATCGGTGCCGTGCGATCGAGATTCACGCGCACGCGGACGTCGGTCTCCCTGGTATTGCGGACCACCGTCACCGTGCGCGGCGGGCGACGCAACCGTTCGACGACGGCGGCCCAGGTCGCACCGTCCGCCCCGTCGGCCCGGACGCGCAGCCCTTCGAGTCCGAGGTTGGCGGCGAGTTGCAGGTCGGTATCGCGGTCGCCGATCACGTAGCTCTGCCGCGGGTCGATCGGGTGCTCGCGCAGGTAGTCCGTCAGCAGTCCGGTCCTGGGCTTGCGGCAGTCGCAGCCGTCGTCGAGCCGGTGCGGGCAGAAGAACTCGGCGTCGAATTCGATGCCCTGCGAGGCGAAGAGGTTGCGGATGAAATCCTGCGGCTCGCGGAACGTGGGCTCCGGAAACGATTCGGTGCCGAGCCCGTCCTGGTTGCTCACGAGCACGAAGCGATAGCCCGCCCGCTTGAGTTCGAGCAGCGCCGGGATCACGCCCGGCAGCAGGCGGACCTTCTGCAGGCTGTCGACCTGCTCGTCGGGCGGTTCCTCGACGAGGGTGCCGTCTCGGTCGATGAAGAGGACGCGTGCTCCGCTCATGGTCGCTCCACCGCCGCCAGCAGGCGCCGATTCTGCTCCGGCGTGCCGATCGAGATCCGCAGGCAGTTCGCGAGGCCAGGCGCGGAGGAGAAATCGCGAACGATCAGCCCCGCGGACTTGCCGGCTTGCAGGAACGCCGCCGCGTCCCGGCACTCGACCAGCAGGAAGTTTGCATCGGACGGGTGCACGTGCACCACGTTGCCGGAGCGTTGCAGCCGCTCGCGCATGAGTGCCCGCTCCTCGAGCAGCGTGCGGATGCGCGCCGCCGCGGAGGCGCGTTGCGGCGCCTCGGTCAGGGCCAGCACTTCCTCGATCGTCGAGGCCGGGATCGCATACGGCGGGATGATGCGTCTGAGCAAGCCGACCACGTCTTCGCTCGCGATCAGCGTGCCGAGTCGGGCGCCCGCCAGTGCATACGCCTTCGACAGCGTGCGCAGGATCACGAGGTTCGGGAACTCCGCGACGCGGGCGGCGAGGCTCGCGCGCGGCGCGAACTCGAGGTAGGCCTCGTCGAGCACCACGAGCGCGGACCGCGCGAGCTCGCGGCACACCTCCAGCATGGCGCCTTCGTCGAGCAGGTTGCCCGTGGGATTGTTGGGCGAACAGAGGAAGACGAGCTTCGCGCGGCGCCCGGCCTCGATGACGGCCGGCGCGTCGAGCCGGAACCCGTCGCGCAGCAGCGGCACCTCGAGCACGCCGGCGCCCTGTATCCGTGCCGCGACCTTGTAGAAGCCGAACGTCGGGGGAGTGATGACGACCTTGTCCTCGCCTGCGCGGCAGAACGCACGTGCGAGCAGGTCGATGGCCTCGTCGCTGCCGCGTCCGACGAGCACCCGGCCGGTCGGCACGCCGTAGAGCTGCGCCATGCGCTCTACCAGGGCCCTGGGCTGGGGCTCCGGATAACGATTGAGTCCGGCACGCGTGTTGTCGCCCTGTGCGCGCCACGGCATTTCGTTGGCATGCATGCGCTCGAGCGCAGGATCCCACGCCGCGTGCTGGTACGGCTGCAGCTGCAGGATGTCGGGGCGGGCGAGATCGAGCACCGAGCCGCTCACGTTCGAGCCCCCGCCGCAATCGCGTCGAGCCGTACCGTCACGGCATAGGCGTGCGCGTCGAGCGATTCGAGCCGCGCGAGCGTGCGGGCAGTGGGCCCGAGCCGGACCAGGCCGTCCGCGGTCAGCGCCTGCACCGTGATGCGCTTGACGAAGTCGGGCACGCCGAGGCCGCTGTAAGCGCGGGCGTGGCCATACGTCGGCAGCACGTGGTTGGTGCCGCTGCAGTAGTCGCCCATCGTCTCCGGCGTCCAGGCGCCCAGGAAGACGGAGCCGGCGTTGCGCACCTGGCCCAGCAGGGACCGGGGCTCGACGACCTGCAGGATCAGGTGTTCCGGCGCGTAGCGGTTGCTGACCGCCATGGCAGTCGCGAGATCCGGCACGAGGATGACGCGGCTCTCGCCGATGGCCCGTGCCGCAATGTCGCGGCGCGGCAGCGCGGCCAGCTGGCGTGCGACCTCGGCGACGCAGGCCTCGGCCAGCATGCGCGACGTGGTCACGAGCACCACCTGTGCGTCCGGGCTGTGCTCGGCCTGTGCGAGCAGGTCCGCCGCCACGAATTCGGGCCGGGCGGACTCGTCGGCGACCACGAGCACCTCGGACGGGCCGGCAGGCATGTCGAGCGCGGCCCCGTCCGCATCCTGCGCGACGATCTGCTTGGCCGCCGTGACCCAGGCGTTGCCGGGGCCGAAAATCTTCACCACCTTCGGCACGGTCGCGGTGCCATAGGCCATCGCGGCGACGGCCTGCGCACCCCCGAGTTTGAACACCTGCGTGATC
>DASSJN010000087.1:0-28453 GCA_035691185.1 Steroidobacteraceae bacterium | reverse complement strand
GCGCGTCGTAGCGACCCGGGCCCCAGCTCGCGAGCACCTGCTTGACCGTCGCCACGTCGACACCCAGCGTGTCGGCGATGGGTGCCAGGTTTGGGGCAAGTGAGACGATCGCGCCGACGTTCAGGTCCCGGTTGGCCCAGCCGTCGAGGCGCGTGCCGATGCCGGGTGCGAAGGAATCGTCGACGTCCGAGTGACACAGCGCACACTGGATGCCCATCGAACGAAGGTTGCCGGCGGCGTCGAACCGGCCGGTGACGCCGACGACAGCGTTCAACCGGAGCAGCGCCAGCGTAGTAGCGGGATCGTCGAGATCGACCTTGCCCGCGCGCAGCTGGCCAACGAGCGCGGCGGGCAATGCATTCGCATCGACCTTCAGGCCCACCGCCAGCGCCGTCGTGGGACTCACTCCTGGACCGACGCCGCCGAACTTCTCGCCCGCAATGGCCTCGTGCAGCCGTAACGTATCGCCCCACCAGGCCTCCGAGCCGAACGTGTCGTCGCGAAAGATCTTCCGGCCCTCGACGACCATGCGACGGGCCTGGACGTCGGCCTTCCGCTCGTGGCCCGGCTTCGTATTGGCGGCTGCGGTTGCGGCTTCGGCTACCGCTACGGGGCCGACGGCCCAGGCCAGGACGATCGAACTCGCAAACGCACGAAGAATGGTTTCCATCGTCGACTCCTCGGCTGACGTGCAGGGGTACAGCGATTGGATGTCACGGACCTCGCGGCCGTTTCGGCCCGCCCGTGAGTGCCTGCGGCTGGCCCGATCCGTTCAAACGGGACCGTATGGAGTTGTCGCCGCCATGCGCGGCGCAAACCAGAGGTTCGCATCGCTTGAGCGCAGCGTACCGTCGCACTGCGACACAGACTTCATGCACGAGCGCGAACGATCTTCCCGAGCTCTTCGTGTGTCGTCTTTTCTACTTATCCCTGCCGAACTCCTGCCTGCTGCGCGGGGCCTGCGGAGCCTGTTCGTCCAGCGACTGCCGGTACCTGATGCAGCCCCGCATGAATTGCGGCCACTCCGGCACGGCAATGACAGGACCGACCTTTTCCGGCAGCAGTGCCCACAACTCGGGATGGTGCCAGCACAACTCGTGGCCGCTGGCGTCGCGATGTCTGCGGATGCCATTGCGCAGGCGCACGACCTCGGCGACCAGGTCCTCGCGCGAGAAGCTGTCGAGATCTTCGTCCATGTGCCGGCCCTCCGCTGAACAGCCGACGATGCCGATGTGCCTGGCAGGCGTGCCGGATCAGCCTCGGCGCTTGAAGTACTGGACGGCGCGCTCGTGTTGCTCCGCCGCCGCCCGCGTCTGGAACGTGCCCAGGTTGCGGCGCTTGCCGGTCCGGGGATCCTTGCTGCGCGAGTAGAGCCGGTAGCCGCCCGACTTCAGTTTCCGGATCATGGCGTTGTCCTTGAGTGCCAGCAGTGGCCTCGCCTGGCCATGGACCCGACCAGGCAGTGCACGGGCCGGCAACCCGATTGCCGGATCATACGCTCGTGACGCAATTGCCGGATGACCTGACGCCTGGCGTGATGCATCAGCGCCATTGATGGCCGATCACATGGCAGCCACGATGCGCATCCTCGCAATACAGAACTCGCCTGCAGTTCTTGTGGCCCATTCCTATAGCGGTGCTCACTGCCACGTCGCACGATGGCGCAGCCGCGAGTTCGCCCAACGTTCGACGCGGAGGCTGCGGCGTTCGCCCTGATGACCACGAGGAGCATACGAACATGAAGCCAAAGAACACGATCTGCCTCTGGTTCGACAAGGACGCGCATGAGGCGGCGCGCTTCTACGCCGCCACCTTGACGGTGGAGTTCACGGTTCTGGGCATTCCGTGTCTCGGTCTCAACGGCGGCCCGGAGTTCAGACACAGCGAGGCGTTCTCCTTCCAGATCGCGACGGACGATCAGGAAGAGACGGACCGCTACTGGTACGCGATCGTCGGTAATGGCGGCACGGAAAGTCAGTGCGGTTGGTGCAAGGACCGCTGGGGCCTCTCCTGGCAGATCACCCCGCGTGCGCTGACCGAGGCGCTTGCGGCTGGTGGCGGTGAGGCAAAGCGTGCCTTCGAGGCGATGATGCCGATGAAGAAGATCGACATCGCCACGATCGAGGCAGCGCGGCGGGGCTGACACGGGTATAACGCAATCAATTTCCGCGACGACCACGAGATGCTGATGCACGGCATGGGTCCATCCAAGCGCCACTGCCAAATCCCACCGGCGTGATCTCGCGAACTGCCGCAGGCACCGAAGCTCGCCTGTTGATCATCGGGCGGGGGCTGCGCGCCTTCGTCGACGGCTACGTCGCCGTCCTGCTGCCTGCGTATCTCCTGACGCTGGGATTCGGCACCTGGGCGGTGGGGCTCCTGAGCACCACCACTCTGCTGGGCTCGGCGCTTGCCACCGTGGCGGTGGGCACCTGGGGACATCGATTCCAGCATCGCCGGTTGCTGCTCGCCGCCGCACTGCTGATGGCCGCCACGGGACTCAGCTTTGCCGGACTGTCGGCGTTCTGGCCGTTACTCGCGGTGGCATTCGCAGGGACGCTGAACCCCAGCTCCGGGGATGTCAGTGTGTTCCTGCCATTGGAGCACTCCCGGCTGGCCGAGGCCGCGCACGGCAATGCCCGCACGATGCTGTTCGCCCGCTACAGCCTGACGGCTGCGTTGTGTGCCGCGGTCGGCGCACTCGCGGCTGCAGCGCCCGACGGCTTGACGAACCTGGGGGTCGATCGCCTTGCTGCGTTACGAATCATGTTCGTCGTGTATGGCGTCGTCGGTATCGTCGTCTGGTGCCTGTACCTCCGATTGCCGATGCCGCCGATCCAGGCGCCGCCCAATCCTCAAGCGCCCCTCGGGCCCTCGCGCGGCATCGTCGTACGGCTGGCGGCGCTGTTTTCGATCGACGCGTTCGCCGGCGGACTGGTGGTGCAGTCATTGCTGGCGCTGTGGTTGTTCCAGCGATTCGGCCTGTCGCTGACCGCGGCCGGAGCCTTTTTCTTCTGGGCGGGCATGCTTACTGCGATCTCGCAACTGGCTGCACCCTGGGTAGCCCGCCGCGTCGGCCTGCTCAACACGATGGTGTTCACGCACATCCCGTCCAGCGTGGCGCTCATCGCGGCGGCCTTCGCGTCGCAGGTCCAGGTTGCCCTGGGCCTGTTGCTACTGCGCGCCGCACTGTCGCAGATGGACGTGCCCACCCGCTCGGCGTTCGTCATGGCAGTGGTCACGCCGCCGGAACGCGCGGCGGCGGCGAGTTACACCTCGGTGCCGCGCAGCCTGGCCTCGGCGCTCAGCCCATCTCTGGGCGGCGCGCTGTTCGCCGCGGGCTGGCTGGCTGCGCCGCTGGTGATGTGCGGAGCGCTGAAGATCACGTACGACCTCGCACTCCTCGCGGCGTTTCGCAAGGTACGAACGGGTACGTGAGGCTGTGCCGCGGGACCGCTTGCGTCGCCGCCAGCGTGCGCAGATCCGGATCGTCAGGATTCGTACTTGAAGGACAGCGAAACCCGCGCCCGGTACGCGACGACCTTGCCGTCTTCGACCTTCATGTCGAGTTTGCCGACCTCCGCAACGCGCAAGTCACGCAGCGACTTCGCGGCCGTTTCGACGGCGCTGCGTGCCGCGTCTTCCCATGACGACTTGCTCGTGCCGATGATCTCGGTGACGCGATACACGCCGTTGTCGGACTTCTGCTGCTTGGCCATGTCGATCGCTCCCTGCTGGTGGAGAGGTGCGGACCGCGAGGGGCCGGCACCCCGATTGCTGCATCATACGCTCGCGCAGGAGTTCCCTTCAGTCGTCTGAATCTTCGTCTACGCCGGGCCCGAGCCGCTCGAGGAAATCGAGGATCGCCGCCCGGTCCGCTGCATCGCGCACGCCGCCGAACGTCATGCGTGCGCCGGGCGCCACCGCTTTCGGGTTCCTGATGAAGCGGTCGAGGCTGGCCCGATCCCAGACACCGTCGAGGCCCTTCAGTGCACGCGAGTATTCATACCCCTCGACACTGGCAATTCTTCGACCCACGACACCCCACAACGTGGGTCCGTCCATCTGTTCACCGGCGGGCTGATAGGCGTGGCAGGCAACGCACGGCTCGAAGGCTTCGGGATATTCCGCTTCGTCCGCAAGGCAGGGCCCGTGGCCGGCACAGACAACCACGCAAACGATGACGCCTAGTGACCGGTGTGGGGTCTGGCTTTTCATCAATCCGCGGCGCCCCCGCGAGTCAGCGAACGTAAGTGACGAACGCTCCCTGCATGTCGCCGTTCTCGGTGTAGATCTCCAGGTCGCCGAACTTCCAGCCCTTGGCTTCCATTTCGGCGTGCATCTTGTTGAGCTTTTCGGCGAAGCCGGTGTGCCCCTTGCCGTCAACCCACACGGTCATCACGTTCTGGGCGACCGGTTCGTCGTCCTTGGCCTGGCTCGCAGCGGAAACCAGCATGGCCGTTGCCAGAACGCTGGCCGTCAGCGAGACCAATTTCGAACTCTTATTCATGTTGCGCTCCCCATCTGTAAAGCTGTGATGCCGGCCAAGCCTAGCGCGCGGACCCATCCGCGACAACTTGACGCGATCGCGTTCGGCTGTCGCCGTTACGTGGCCGGAATTGATGCGGTGCAGCGAGTTCGCGGCGTCGGCTTCCGTTCCGGGATGATTCAAACGAAAGGCCCCTTGCGGGGCCTTCCAGGTTGGCACGATGCCAGTGCTTTTCAGGCGGCCTGCAGTTGCCGCAACTGCACGTGTGATTCCGGCACCGGATAGCCCGCCGTGCCGAACGTGTCCCGAATCGCCCGGTTCGTGTCGAAGTACACCTGCCAGTAGTGGTCATTGTGCACGTACGGACGAACCGCGAGGAGGGGGCCGCGCTCGTTGAAGGCGAGGATCTCGACGTCGGGCGGCGGCGCGGCGAGGACGTTGTCGATCGTCGGAAGCGCGGCTTTGAGCAGACGAATGGCATCACGCGGATCGACCGTGTGGTCCAGCTGCGCCGTCAGGTCGACACGACGGTACGGGTTGTGTGTGAAATTCTTGATCGTGCCGCCCATGATCGCTCCGTTGCCGACCGAGGTCAGGACGTTGTCAGGCGTGTCGATCGTGGTGTTGAACAGACCGATCGAACGCACGGTTCCTTCGACTTCGGCGGCCATCACATAGTCACCGACCTTGAACGGCCGGAGCACCAGGATGAACACTCCCGCCGCGAAGTTCGACAGCAGCCCGCCCCACGCGGCACCGATGGCGATGCCGAGGGCTGCGATCAAGGCCGCGAACGACGTCGTCTCGAGCCCGAAGAAGCCGAGGATGCCGATGAACAGCAGGACGTTCAGTCCCACCGTGACGGTGTTGGAGAGGTAGCGGACGATGGTCGGCTCCACCTTCTGCCGTTCCATCGCCTTGGTGACCATCTTCGAGATGAGTCTGATCAGCCAGCGGCCGACGACGACGATCGCAATCGCGCCGAGGAGTTTCAATCCGAACGAAATCAACAAAGGCTGCGTATCGGCCCAGAAGCCCGTGGCGTTCATAGGGGGTCTCCTGTTGGATTACCGGGCGAATCTGCCCGGCGACGACTTCACATTGTATTCCGCATTCGCGACACGTTCTCGGAAAGCACTGCTCGCGAAATTCTACGGGCTGCACGGTGATCCGCGCGGTTCATCGAACCATTGCCCGAAGTACGGATTTACAGAACGACTGACCACGGCACGCACTGCACGATTCGTACGCGCGTAATATTCGTTGGAGCCACTCGGCGGAGACCTGCGATGATGAAGTCCCGCACCCCCTCGCTCCTGCTTCTTGTATTGCCGCTCACTGCCTTCGCGGGCATCGCAGCCGTGGCACCCAGGGACAGTGTCGCCGGGCTCAAGGCCGCCCTGAATCAGGGTGCGACCCGCGCCGTCGCACAGCTCGGTGTCACCGACGGCTTCCTGAAGAACCCGAAGGTGAAGATTCCGCTACCGCCTGCGTTGAAGAAGGCGGACAAGGCGCTGCGCATGGTCGGGATGGGTGGTCAGGCCGACGAGCTCGTCGTCGCCATGAATCGCGCTGCGGAGGTGGCTGTCCCCGAGGCACGGGTGCTGCTCGTCGATGCCGTGAAGCAGATGTCGCTCGACGACGCCCGGCAGATCCTGACCGGCAGCGACGATGCCGCAACCCAGTACTTCCGCAGAGTCTCCTACGACAAGCTCCAGCAACGATTCATGCCGATCGTGAAGGAGAAGACGGACCGTGCGCAGCTCGCGAAGCAGTACAACGCACTCGCCGCGCAGGCCGCGTCGTTCGGGCTCGTCGAGGCGAAGGATGCCAACGTCGAGCGTTATGTGACCCGCAAGGCGCTCGACGGTCTCTTCGTCGTGATCGCCGAGGAAGAACGGGCGATCCGACGGGATCCGCTGGGTCAGTCGAGCAAGATACTGCAGCGCGTGTTCGGAGCACTGGGCCCGTAGTGATCCGCATCTGCCGCTTCGCTGGCCGTCACATAGCCGCCGGCGAGTCTTCCGGGATGTCCTCGTGGAGGCACAGGTAGTTCCCTTCCGGATCCTTGAACCACGCCGCCTTCTCGGCTCCGAGGACGCACACGTGGTCGACGGTCTTGAAGCCTGGAAAGTCGTAGTCCTCGAACACGACGCCCGATCGCTTCAACTCCGCAACGGTCGCTGCGATGTCGGCCACCTGGAAGCTGATCGCTGTGTGCTCGGCCTTCGTGCCTTCCGGCTTCGGGAACAGCGCGAGCGTGCTGCCGCCCACCCGATAGACGAACTTGCCATCCGGCCGGAATCCGCCGGGAACCAGACCGAGGCGTCGCTCATAGAATTCGCGCGCCCGGGCCATGTCGATGACCGGCAGCATGGTCGTAACCGAAGCATTGGCCAACATTGAGAGTCCTTCGCTCGGGTCCGCTGGACTGGGGCCTGGAGCACGGCGCAGGCCGGTTGAGCCCGTGGCCAAGCATAGGCCGGGAGGCACCAGCAGGGCCAGGAAATGGCGATCTTCGCGTTGCGCGGGCGGCGCGGCACTGGCCAAGCGCCCAGGAACGGTCGCTCGCTCTTGCGCCGGTTTACGCGACCGCTCCTTCCCTGGGCTCCAGGTAACCGCAGGGACAGAGCTCGATGCATTTGCCGCAACCCTCGCACGACTCCAGCGCCAGCGCGTAGTAACGGCCCGGCTCGGGTTCCTCCACGCGGGTGAATCCGCCGGCGTTGCAGTACATGAAGCACTGCTGGCAGCCGAAGCAAAGTCCGCACGACATGCAGCGGGCCGCCTCGCGGGAAGCCTGTTCGCGGCCGAGCGTCTGCTCGATTTCCACCTCGGGCTCCGCCAGCCATCGCTCCATGGGACGCCTGCGGGTGCCGCCGCGAGGCAGAACCTCGTAGTAGTCGGGCCTGACGCTGGCGGGCTCGACGGCTGGCCGTGCCTGTTGTCCGCGCGACGGCGCCTCTCCGCGCAGCTCGGCATGCGCGGCTTCGGCGGCCAGGCGACCCTGGGCGATGGCGCGGGCGGCGGTGCCCGGGCCGCAGTCGTCGCCGCCGGCCCAGGTGTCGTCCGCGAGCTTGCCGTCTTTCTTCGTGTGCAGCCACTTGCTGTCGGGGCCGACCTCTCCGAAGCCCCGCCAGGCAGGCTTCTGTGACACTGCGGCCAGTACGGTATCGGCGCCGACCGCTGCCACGGCGCCCGGTATCGGGACCGTTCGCTGGCGTCCGTCCACGTCGGCCTCTCCCAGGCGCATCCGCTGGACCTCGACGCCGATGACCATCGGGCCATCGCGCAGAATTCGCTGTGGTGCCGCGAGGAACTCGAAGCGCACGCCCTCTGCCAGGGCGTCCTGTACCTCGTTTGCCACTGCAGGCATTTCCTGCAGGCGGCGCCGATACAGGAGCGTAACCTCGGCGCCGTCCCGGCGGGCCGAGCGCGCCGCGTCCATCGCTGTGTTGCCGCCGCCGACAACCATGACCCGCTTGCCCAGTCCGCCCCCGATTCCCTGCTTTCGACGTGCCAGGTATTCGATGGCGGACAGCACGCCCGGGCCGGCCTCGCCTGCCACGCCCAGTTGCCTGGCTGCTTGCGCGCCCATGCCGAGGAACAGCACTCGATGCCTGGCCCTCAGCTCCGCGAACGAAATGTCGTCACCTGCTTCGATCCCTGGTACCAGTGAAATCTGCAGGTCGAGGATTCGCTGAATCTCGGCGTCCAGCACTCCTCGAGGCAAACGGTAATCAGGTATGGCGTGCCGCAACATGCCCCCGGGCAGCTCGGTCTTCTCGTAGATCGTGACGGGGTAACCGCGCCTCGACATCTGGTACGCGAATGACATGCCCGCCGGCCCTGCCCCGATTACGCCGACGGACTCGGTGCAGTTCCTGCCGAGGATCTTCGGCAGGGGTAGCTGCCTGGCCGTGCCCCAATCACCGAGGAAACGTTCCACCGCGTTGATGCACACGGCACCGTCCTTCGCAGTGCGACTGCAGCCGCGTTCGCAGGGGTGCGGACATATGCGGCCCAGGGTGGCCGGGAAGGGATTCAGCTGGACCAGCTTCTCCCAGGCGCGGTCGCACGCCTGTTCCAGGCTCAGCCCCAGCTTATGGTGCTGGGAGAGGATGCACAGCCAGCCCCGGATGTCACCGCCGATGGGGCAGTGGGTCTGGCAGGCAGGAGTCTTTGCCCGCTGCCCGGCACGGATCCGGAAAGGCTGGGCCGAGCTCTCCGGCCTGCTGTCAGTGCCCACGTTCCCTCTCCCCAGGTCTGTGGACGTCGGCCCCGCTCTTGAACGGCAGGTTGCCGGCCACGAGGTGATGGATGAGGCTGCCGACGTAGCCGGGCTGCAGAGTGCGCTGGAACACATCCGTGTATGGCGCGCTGCCGCTGAAGAGGTCCCATAACACGCTCGACATGCGACGCGGGACCTGCGACTGTTTCTGCTCGGCCGCGACCATGTGCAGCACGCCGCGACGCGCGAAACGGGAACGCTGCATGAGACTGCCGACCCAGAACACGAGCTTGCCGACGCGGTTGTCCGAGTCGATCTTCCTGCAGAGAGGCCAGTAGTACTCGCGGAAATCCTCGACCGACACGCCGTGGAACACTGCGGTTTTCGCTGCGGCCTTCGCGGTTCGGTAAGCAGCGCCAATGCCGTCCTTGAACAGACGCGTGGTGCCGCTGTCGCCGATCATGACCAGCCTGTCGCCGTAAGGCGGCCGGGCGGTCCGGACGTTGATGCGGGGGTAACAGTGACAGACCGGGCGCGGTATCGAGCCCTCGGGGAAGCGCCTGATGACCTCCGGCGAGCTGAAGAATCGATCCAACAGCCGGTCGTCGATATCGTCGCCCAGCAGGCACAGAGTGACGTAATCACCCTTGGGTATCAGTGCCGCGAATTCCAGTCGCGGGATGTCCAGCAGGAAGACGTGCATGGACGGACCGAATGCTTGCCGGATCACCTCCTTGCCGAGGCGGAATTCGCAGATGAACGTCTTCGTCAGGGCCGGCGGCCGATGATCCTCGGCCAGGTCGTTCAGCGACTCGAGCAGGCGACTGTTGACGCCGCTGGCAATCGCCACCAACTCGTAGTCCCCGTAGCTGCCGTCGGCGCACTCGATCCTCATCGAGTCGTCTTGGGTCCTGACGTTCGTGACCAGCCGGTTTATCAGTCTGGCTCCGCGTTCATTGGCCAGGTGCTGCAGGTAGCCATCGAAACTGCGCGTGTCGAGTGGCTCCGAATTCCGCGGGCCGTTGCCACGATAGATGCCGGCAATCCGGCTCTCGTGCAGCGGCGTGGCGATCTCCACATCACCGACGTCCATGTGCAAGGTGTACGACTCGAGACTGTGCTGAACGACGTCGTCCGGCAGGTTGATCCCCTCGGTGGCCAATCGTTGCACCAGGGACTCGGAGACGACGCCACCGCAGTGATTGCAGCCGGCCGGGCCGCGGTGGCAGAAGTGCCGCGGCTCGTACAGATCGACCTCGAGGTCGAGCGCGACGCTCTCAGCCATGTTCAGCAGGAAGTAGCTGAACATCGATCCGGCAGGGCCGGCGCCGATCACGGCGACCCTGGAACCGTCGCGCAGGCGCTGGGCTGACCTCGCACGATCCGCGCGTACGGGCTTGCCAAGCCAGCCGAGGCCGTCAGCGGTCGCCATCGGTGGTCTCTCCCTGCCGGAATCACTTCCTCGTTTCGTACTCCGCCAGTCTCTCGGTCAAGTCGTGGATCCGCTGTGACATGACCTTCACGATCCTGAACGCCAGCGACGGATCCTCCTGTATGCCTTCAAGGAAGTTCTTCTTGTCTATCGTCAGCACGCGTGCCTTGCCCAGCGCACGAATGGTGCAGCTGCGACTTTCCGATCCAAACAGCGCCATCTCGCCGAAGAAATCGCTTGGCCCAAGCGTGCGCAGGCGCATCTCCCGTCCGCCTGCCTCCGCTACCGCTTCGACCTGCCCGTCCTGGATGACGTACATGCAGGTGCCCGGCTCACCCTGCCTGACGATGACTTCCCGATCCGCGTAGACCCGGCCGAGATGTGCCATGGTCTTGACTCACTTCGACCTCGGTCTCGGCGGGTCAGGCAGTTGCAGCAGCCGGACTGGAAGGGTGCGCGTCACGGGTCACCGCGTGTATCCCGTGCTCCTTGCGAAACAAGCGGTCCAGTGACGCTGGTACTCCGACTGAGCAGGGACGCATAGTCGGAAAGGTGCGTATGCGCGGCAACGTGGCTGCCCAGGCGAGATGATTCTCAATCCGCACGAGCGAACGGTTCGCAGCCCGGCCGGACTGCCGCCGAGGGCGGCGCTTCCGACAGGAAGCACGCCGACGCGCGCATCGAATTCCGCATCTAATTGAACGCGATTTGGGTCCACCTCAGGCTCATCACCCGCATCGCACCGGCATCCCCGCGCGCATCAAGCCCTCCGATCGACAACCCGGCTACACTTGGAGCCTGAGGGAGTACGACCGTGACCGACACGCCGACAGAGCGTGAGGGCGAAGGCGCCTGGGCCAACCTGCGCCGCAGGAAAGTGGTGCAGTGGGGTCTCGCTTATGCTGCGACTGGTTGGACGCTACTTCAGGCGCTCGAGTACGCATTTGAGACGTTTCACTGGCCCGCACCGATCCTCGAGCTGACGACCATTGCAGTTGCACTCGGGCTGCCGTTGGTCCTGGTCGTCGCCTGGTACCACGGCGATCGCGGCCAGCAAAAGGTGACTGGCACTGAGCTCCTGATCATCACGCTGCTGGTTCTGGTGGGTGGCGCGGCGCTCTGGCTTTACGAACCCGCCGGGGAGAGGCTGAAGACTCCCGGCGACACGCCTGGGACCGCCGCGACGGCAAAACCGGCCGTTGTCGCCGAAGCGTCGGTCGCCGTCTTGCCCTTCGCGGCGCTGTCGTCGGGGCAGGATGACGGGTACTTCGCCGACGGGGTGACCGAGGAAGTCATCAATGCCTTGACGGCGTTGCCCGATCTGCTGGTTACCGCCCGCACGTCGGCCTTCTACTACAAGAGCAAGAACGTACCGATCCCTGAAATCGCCTCGACACTTGGCGTTGCACACGTCGTCGAAGGTTCGGTTCGCCGCTCAGGCGAGAAGGTGCGCATCACCGCACAGCTCATCCGTGCTTCGGACGGGTTTCACCTGTGGTCCGGGACGTACGATCACTCGCTCGGCGATGCCTTCGCGGTGCAGACGCGGATCGCCGAGAACGTCGCCGGCGCGCTCGGCGTGCTGCTCGACCAGCGCAAGCGCGCGATGATGGCCGATATCGGCGTGCGCGATGTCGACGCATTCGTCGCCTACCAGCGGGGAGTGGAGTTCTTCAATCGAGCGCACAACGAGGGCCCGTTGCTTCCCCTTCTGGCGCGCGCCAACAAGGAGTTCGAAGCAGCGATCGCGCAAAAGCCGGATTTTGCGAATGCCTACTTCCAGCATGCCGATTATTACGCGCACTTGCTCATCGACGAGGCGCCGGGCCAGGGCCCGGGATTCGTGTCCGCGACCGGAGTCAGCGTCGACGAGGCGGCAAGCCACCTGCAGGCGGATTTCGACGCCGCATTTCGCTACGAACGCGACGCGGACCAGCGCCTCGTCATCCAGGTGGTGCGTACGACGGTGTCCTCCGACTGGCGGAATCTCGGAGAACAGATCGCGCGCGCCTTTGCCGCGTGGAGAACCTGCCGCCATGGTCTCTGGATCGACCAGACCGCGATCGTCCTGGGCTACGGCGAGGCGGCGCTCGCACACGATCTCAGGCGCGAGCGCTGCGATCCGCTTGGGGGAAACTGGACCCGCCTGGCGATCACTGCGGTGTGGATCGGTCGTCCCGCCGAGGGTCTCAAATATGCCGATCGCATCGAGGCGCTGCGGGGACAGGACCGCGACGTCATGCACGCGCGCGTGCTGGCTTACCTCGCCCTCGGGCGGCTGGACGAAGCCGAAGCGCTGTTTACGGCAGGGAATTTTGGCGCCGCGGACGTATCGGAGGCCATGTCACTGCTGGCGCTCCAGATTCCGGCCGCCGCGGGGCGCGCCGCGGAGTGGAAGCGGTTGCGGCCTTCGGTCGAGCGCGATCCGGGGCGCCTGCTCGTGGGCGCGGCGGTGTTCGGCGACCGTGCGACGGCCAACCGCGCAGCGGCCGAGATCGACGCCATGACGCTGGGGCCGGCCATCCTCTTGCGCGTCGCCGATCGCTGCGGCTGTGGGACTCCCTTTGATCTCGACGCGACACCAAGATTCGCGCGCCTGCTGCGCGAGGGGCGGCTACCGTGGTCTCCGCCCGCGCCAGTGAGGTTTCCCTTGAAGAGTTGGTGAGCATGCCGCGCTCGATCGCGGTCGTTCCATAAGTTCGTCAGCGGGCGAAGAAACGACAGTGCCCGCGTGGGCCAGAAGAACTGACGGTACTTGCGCCTGATCGTCGCTCCACCCCGTTCACGCACCGAAAAATGTTCTTGCCAACGGCGCGCAATCGGCGCCCCATGTAGGGCAGGATTCACATTCACGAAGCGCGCGATCCATGGAATTCAACAAGTACCGCGTCTACTCGAACGACCCGCCACCGCGCCCGGCCGCTGAATTGGCCGCGGAGCGCAGGGAACAGTTCACCCTCCAGCAGGCGGCGCTGCAGGCGGACAAGGACCGGAACCTGGCCCGGCAGCGAGCCATGGATACTCCGCCCGCGACGCGAATCGCGCTGTGGGAGTCACGTCATGGGCTCGCGCTGCCACGCGACCCGAAACATCCGCTCATGCGGATCATCGCCGAGAATACGGACCTCGACCTGTCGCAGGTCCTCGCCGAACACGAGCGTCGCGCGCTGCTTCGCGCGGGACACTAGCCGGGCCTCGCTCGGCATCGAGGGCAGCGGCATCAACAGCAGAGGAGCAGGACATGTCGAAGGGAATGGATCGGAAGAAGGAAACGAAGAAGAAGCCCGCGAAGACCAAGGAGGAGAAGCGCGCGGCGAAAGCCGGGAAAGCGGGCAGGAAACGTTGACCTCGCGTCCGTGACACTCTCATGACCCACCCCAGGCTCACCCACGTCGCCGCCACCGCGGACGACTGGGGACTCTCGCGACCCAGGCATCCGGGCGAGGACCACCGCAAGCGCAGTCTTCCCGCGGTGGCCACGGACCTCAACTCCCGGCTCAAGCTGATCTGCAATACCGCCGATTCCGTGAAGCAGGCTCGCAGCGAGATGCGCGAGCAGTTCGCACTCTTCGCACGCTACGGCGTCCCGAACCCGAAGGCCGAGCAGTTGGTGCTGGACCTCGTGACGGAAGCGTTTCGCCCGCGCAAGCACTGACCCTTCGAGGTCGCTGGTCAACTTACCCTACCCGCCGCCGGCGCTTTCGCGTTTCGCCTCCCGCACCACGAGTTCCAGGGCGTCGAGGAACCGCGAGCGGTCGCGCGGACCGAACGGTGGTGGGCCGCCACCGACCCCGTAGGCTCGCAGGTCGGCCATCAGTTCGCGCGTCGCGAGTGCGTTGCCGATGTTGTCGTCCGTGAACGGCTTGCCCGACGGTCCGAGCACGTGCGCTCCCTGCTGCAGGCAGCGCGAAGCCAGTGGAATGTCCGCCGTGATCACGACGTCCGCGGGCACGACCTGCGTCGCGATCCAGTCATCGGCGGCGTCGAATGCGCCGGCAACCACCTGCAAGCGGAAGCGTGGTCCGCGGGGCGTCTGCATCCACCCGTTTGCGACGTACGTAATCGGCAATCCGTGACGCTCGGCGACCCTGGCGACCTCCGCCTTGACCGGACAGGCGTCGGCGTCGACGTAGATGTGGGGCTCGCTCGACATGGCTGGGCAGTCTCAGCTACTGCGGTACGGCAGACGCAGCATCACCACTGCGCCGTGGGTGCGCAAGGGCCCGACCCGCACCCTCATTGTCGACGCGGGGGCAGGCGTCTAAAGTCGGGTCACTGCCGCATCAGCGCGTGGGGGGCTGACCGCATGGAGCAGACAGTCACCGCGACGGAAGCCTACCTGTCGAAGGCGGGGTGGCTGCGGCAGGCGGTGGCGCTCACTGCCCTGGCCGGCTTGTATTTTCTCGCCGGCAAGCTAGGACTGCACTTCGCCCTCGTGCACGCGAGCGCGTCCGCAGTCTGGCCACCGACGGGAATCGCGCTGGCGGCCGTGCTGCTCTTCGGGCGACGCACCTGGCCGGCCATCTTCGCCGGCGCCTTGCTCGTGAACCTGACCACGTCGGGATCGCTCGTGAGCTCGCTCGGTATCGCGGCGGGGAACACGTTGGAGGCCGTGGTCGGCGCTTCGCTCGTGGCACGCCATGCCGGCGGTGTGCGTGCCTTCGAGCGCTCGCAGGACTTCCTGCGTTTCGTCCTGTTCGGCGGCCTGCTCGGCACGGCGATCAGCGCGACGGTGGGTGCCACCGTCCTGGTCGCCAGCGGCGAAGCCGCGCGGGCGGCGTTCGGCGCCATCTGGCTGACCTGGTGGTTCGGCGACATGGCCGGGGCCCTGATTGTCACGCCATTGCTGGTGCTCTGGATCGCGCGCGCCGACCTCGCGATGCTGCGCGCCCAGCCGTTCGAGGCGGTGCTGCTGCTCGCCGTCGTCGTCGCGACCGGCGCACTGGTGTTCGCCCACGCTGAACTGAGCCGCCATCAGCTCGCGTTCCTGTGCATCCCGCCACTGATCTGGGCGGCATTCCGATTCGGCCAGCGCGAGGTCGCGACGGCGGTCGCACTGCTCTCGACCATCGCCACGTGGGCCACGGTCCGCGGGGTCGGTCCGTTCGCCACAGGCGACGAGAACGAGTCGCTGCTGCTGCTGCAGGCCTTCATGGTGACGATCTCTGTGCTGACGATGCCCGTCGCAGCGCTCGTGTGGGAGCGCAAGGCAATCGAGCGCGAGCGATGGGTGCTGTTCGAGCGCGAGCGTGTCGCTCGCGCCGAGGCCGAACGCGCGAGCCACGCCAAGGACGAGTTCCTGGCGATGCTGAGCCACGAGTTGCGCAACCCGCTCGCCGCGATCGGGAACGCTGCCCACGTGCTGTCGTCGCCCGCCGCCCCGCACGGTTCTGCTAAACGCGCGGTCGAGATCGTCCAGCGACAGACGGGACACCTGAGCCGGCTGATCGACGACCTGCTGGATGTCGCGCGGGTCTCGAGCGGGAAGTTCCTGCTGGCACACGAAAAGCTGAACCTCGGCGACATCGTCGAGGGTTGCGTGGCGCTCGCTCGCGGCGCAGGGCGGCTCGATCAGCACGAACTCGCCGTCGACGCCGCCCCGGCCTGGGTCCTCGGCGACCCGGCGCGGTTGACGCAGGTCGTGGACAACCTGCTGACGAACGCGATCAAGTACACGCCGAGCGGCGGCAGGATCGAGATCCGCACCTGGAGCGAGCGAGACGAGGTCGCGCTGCGCATTCGCGACGACGGCGCCGGGATCGCGCCCGAATTGCTGCCCCTTGTCTTCGAATTGTTCACGCAGGGCCCACGTACGCTGGACCGCGCGCAGGGAGGCCTCGGCCTGGGACTGGCGCTGGCACAGCGCATCGTGCTGGCGCACGGTGGGAAGATCGTCGCGAACAGTGCCGGACCGTCACAGGGCAGCACCTTCACGGTCCGTCTGCCGCGTGTGGACGTGGCGGAGGAGACTGGGCGAGCCGAAGATGCCACGGCCGTAGCCGTTCCGTGCCCGCGCCGGATCCTGATCATCGAGGACAACGACGACGGGCGCGAGGCCCTGCGTCTGCAGTTGCAGGTGGCCGGGCACGACGTCTTCGAAGCGGCGAACGGTCCCCAAGGGATCGAGCTGGCGGCGCGCGTGGGCCCCGACGTCGTGCTGCTCGACATCGGCTTGCCGGGACTCGACGGCTATCAGGTAGCCCGGCAGCTACGCACCGCTCACGGCGGCCCACGGCTCATCGCCATCACGGGTTATGGCCAGCCCGAGGACCTCGAACGCGCGCGCGAGGCAGGCATCGAGCACTACCTGGTCAAGCCGATCAACGCCGCGGAGCTGGCTCGTCTGCTGCAGTGAGCGGGCTCGGCGGATTGAACCGGGTCGAGGTCGACGGGCACTCACCCGGAAAGAAGGAGAACTTGTCGCGGAAGCAGCCTTGCGATGCCGGGCGACCGGCCGGACGGCTGCGGTCGTTCAGTGTCCCGTCACAAGGAGAATCCAATGCGCAGGAATTTCATGTTTGCGACGCTCGCCGTTGGCGCCGTCCTGACTGCTCCAGTCACCGGGCACGCGCAGACCGTTCACGCGACGCTGAGCAGCCACCAGGAGGTGCCCGCGCTGTCGACCCCGGGTTCGGGCAGCTTTCGCGCCAAGGTCGACGTTGCGGCGGGCACCATCCACTGGCAGCTTCGCTACGAGGGGCTCGAGGCCGACGCGACGCAATCGCACGTCCACTTCGGCCAGCCCGGCGTGATTGGCGGCGTGAGCGCGTTCCTCTGCACGAACCTCAGCAACGGTCCCGCCGGCACGCCGGCGTGCCCACTGCGCAGCGGCGAACTGAGCGGCCTGATCACGGCGGCGTCCGTGCTCGGGCCCGCGGGCCAGGGCATCGGCGCGGGCGAGTTCGCGGCGCTCGCCGCGGCAATCCTCGACCAGACCGCGTACGTGAACGTCCACACCGTGGCGTGGCCGGGCGGCGAGATCCGCGGCCAGCTCCGATAGCACGCACTCGATGCCCGACGCGCAGGCGTGGGCTCCGTGGGAGCCTATACTCGCCGCGGGGCCGACGTCTGCGGCCGTGCCCGAGGAGCGATCATGGCATCAGCGCACGATCCTGAAGGCCTCCGTCTCCCCATCAAGCTGGACTCGACGTCGAACGGCGAGTACGCGCCGATTCCACTCGAGCCGGTGCATCGCGCCGCGCGCCGCGGGGCGCTGGAAGCGTCCACCGTCAATGCGCGTCGACTGGGCCTCAAGCGAAGGGAGTTCCTCGTCTCCGCCTGCGGCGCCGCAACGACGCTGCTCGGGATGAACGCCGCGTTCGCGCGGGCGGGACGCACCGGCGGCCATTACGACGTGCCGCAACTCGCGGCGCTCGAAGACGCCGTGGCACGCTCGGTCGTCGACGGCAACGAGTTCATCTTCGACGTCCAGGGCCATTTCGTGAACCCGACCGGGGCATGGCTGCGGGACCTCGAGCCGGGTGCGCGGCCATTGCGCTTCGCGACGGACGATCCGCGCTGCAAGCCGCACGAAGGGCCGGGCGAGCGCGACTACCTGCACTGCATCGGGCCCGAGCAATTCGTCAAGGACGTCTTCCTCGACTCCGACACCGACCTCATGGTGCTCTCGTTCGTGCCGTCGACGGCGGCGGGCGAGCCCCTCAGGATCGAGGAGGCCGAGGCGACCGCCCGGATCGTGGAGCGGCTCGAGGGCACGCACAGGCTCTACCTGCACGGCCGCGTCAACCCGAACCAGCCCGGCGACCTCGAGCGCATGGCGGCACTTGCGCAGCGGCACAAGGTGGCGGCGTTCAAGACGTACACGCAGTGGGGACCGGAAGGAAAGGGCTTCTGGCTCGACGACGCGCCCGGCCTCGCGATGATCGAGAAAGCCCGCAATCTCGGCGTCAGGAACATCGCGATCCACAAAGGACTGCCGTTCGGGCCTAAGTCCTACGAGCACTCCACCTGTCGTGACGTCGGCCGCGTCGCGAAACGCTTTCCCGACGTCAATTTCCTGATCTATCACTCGGGCTTCGTGCCGGGCGCCGAGGAAGGGCCGTACGACCCGAAGCGCAGCGACGGCGTCGATGCGCTCGTCACCAGCCTCGCTGAGAACGACGTCGCGCCGAACTCCAACGTCTACGCGGAACTGGGTTCGACGTGGCGGCTCTGCATGCGCAATCCGGACACAGCGGCCCATACGCTCGGCAAGCTGGTCCGGGCCTGTGGCGAGTCGAACGTGCTCTGGGGCACCGACTCGATCTGGTACGGGTCGCCGCAGGACCAGATCCAGGCATTCCGCACGTTCCAGATCTCGCCCGAACTGCGCGAACGGCACGGCTATGCCGAGTTGACGCCCCGGCTGCGCGCGAAGATCTTCGGGCTGAACGCGCTGCGGATCTACCCCGTCCCGGCGGACGTGCTGCAGCACCACGTGCGTGCAGATCGCGTGGCGCGTCAGCGCGAGGAGTACCGCGCCGAACGTCCGGACCCGTCGTTCGTGACATACGGACCGAAGACTCGCCGCGAATTCCTGAACCTGCGCCGCCGCGATACCTGAGCGAGCCGGAAGCCTGCGAGATGGTGATCATGCGATGCACTCTTCTGACAGTGGCGCGGTCGACCGCCTGATCCCCGGGAGACGCGGGGCTGGATAGGGTTCGGTAGTCAACCCCGTTTTTTCGCACTGGACGGAACACTCATGAACCGTGAAAGCGGCTCCAGCAATCCCCGCAGCACCGCGAGCATCGCCGGCCATCCTCTGCATCCGATGGTCGTTCCGTTCCCGATCGCTTCGTTCGCAGGTGCATTGGCCACGGACATCGCGTTCGCCAGCAGCGGCAATCCTTTCTGGGCCGACGCCTCACAGTGGCTGCTCGGCGTGGGCGTCGTCATGGCACTCGTGGCGGCCGTTGGAGGGTTCGTCGACTTCCTTGGCGATGCCCGCATACGGGCGCTCGCTCCGGCGTGGCGCCACATGATCGGCAACCTGGCGCTGGTCGTCATCGAGGCTTTCAATTTCTTCATTCGCCTCGGCAATCCGGCCGACGCGGTCGTTCCGCTGGGAGTCGCGCTGTCCGCGATCGGCGTGCTGCTGCTGCTGTTCAACGGCTGGCAGGGCTGGGAGATGGTCTACCGCCATCGCGTGGGAATCGCCGACCGGGCGGATCGGTAGGGACGGATACATGGGCGTGTGGCCCCGCAGCGTCGCGGGAGCCCGTCGTGTAGCATCGAGCGAACCTGGAGGGGGAGGTTCACATGCGCAGCGTAGTCACACGTCTCGCGGGTGCCGCAGTCCTATCGCTGGCGGCGGTGTGCGCCCAGGCGGATCCGGCGGCGAACACGGAAACGGCCAAGCGTGTGTTTCTCGAAAAGATGGGACAAGGGCGCTTCGATCAGCTCGATCAGATCTATGGGCCTGGCTTCGTCGCGCACGGTAGCTCCCGCGACTACACGCTCGAGGAAGACAACGAGTCCGGCAAGGCCTGGCGGGTCGCGTTCCCGGACCTGCAGGTGAATGTCGAGCGCACGGTCGCCAACGACGAGCTCGTCGCGGTGCATTGGAGCGCCGCAGGAACCAATACCGTCGCCGCCGCAGGCATGCCGGGGCAGGGCAAGAAGGCGCGTGTCGAGGGCATGACGTTCTTCCGGTTTGCAGAGGGGCGCATCGTCGAAGAGTGGAGCATCATCGATCTTGCGGCACTGAATCGGCAGCTCCTCTAGCGAGCGGCGGCTCCGGCCGAACCACCCGGGCGTGGCGGACAGCGGCCGGCCGTCAAGGAATGACCCGCAACCCCCGGGGGCCGGGCCTACGCTGGCGTCGTCTGGAATGCCGGCGGCGAGAAGTTCACAAGTCTTCGCTGGCGATTGATTGCTGCGTTGCGATCGGCGCAGGCTCTCGTCGCGCGGTCGTAGGGGAAGACGCAGGCATCGATCCCGCTACGCCGTCGACGGATCGAATCAATAACGACAGGGAGACTCTCATGCGACGTTTTTCGATCGTGCTGGCGGCTGCCGCTCTGACGGCTCCGCTCCTGGTGGGAAGTGCCCGCGCAGACTCGACCGCCGACCTGATCGAACTCGATCGGCAATGGGGTGCCGCCGGGACCAAGGGCGACGTCGATGCGGTCGCGAAGCTGCTCGCCGACGACCTGGTGTCGGTCGACGCCGAGCGCGTGGGCGGCAAGAAAGAGGAACTCGCGGCGGTCAAGCCAGAGCCCGCGGGTACCCAATACGAGCCCACGGATTACAAGGTCTCGTTCCTCGGCGACGACCTGGCGATCATGACGCACGGGACAAAGGGCAAAGACGCCCATCACAGTCTGCACGTCTGGTCCCGCATCAAGGGCCAATGGAAGGTCGTCGCCACCTCCAGCACACCGGTCAAGACCGAATAAGATCCGCCGTCCGACGATTCGCAAGGCGGGGTCCCTGGCTCGGGATCCTGTCGGCTCAGCGCCTGAAGCCGCGGTCGCGGGCGAACACGATCGCCTGTGCGCGGGACCAGACCCCGAGCTTGTCGAACAGGTTGGAGGCATGGTTGCGGACGGTCTTCTCGCTGATCTCCATCCGCGAAGCGATATCTGCATTGCTCAGGCCGTCCGTCATCAACGCCAGCACTTGACGTTCTCGTGCGGAAAGAGCCTCGAACGCAGAGCCCGTCGTCGCCGCGTCGGGGTGCAGGAACGAGAGCACGGCCTCGCGGAAACGCTCCCAGGCGGGCTCGCCCTGCAGCAGGATGTGATTGCGGGAGTCCACTTCGACGAATTCCGCGCCGGGGATTCCGCTCGCCAGGAGACGCCCCTCCGCAACGGGTATCACTTCGTCGTTCCGCGCATGCAGGACCAGGGTCGGTGCCCGAACTTCGGCGAGCGACTCGGTGATGTCTATGACGGCGCGAGCCTCCAGCAGCGCGGCGACGATCTCGCCCGTGGTCGTCTTGAGGCACAGATCGTTGAACCATTTCAGTTGTTCCGGGCTGCCCCCCGGGATGAAGCGCGAGGTGAAAATCTGTCTGAACGTCGGGTTGTCCTTGCCCCACGCCGCGCGTGCGAGGTCGATCATGGCTCGGTATTCCGTTGCCGTCGGGCGTTTGAACGCGCCGTGTGCGTAGCCGCCGTAGAGAATCAACCGCGTCACTCGCTCCGGATGTCGAATCGCGTAGTGGATGCACGTCGCTGCGCCCTGTGAGATGCCGAGCAGCGTCACGGGCCCCGAAGGTGCGGCCGCGTCGATGATCGAACCCAGGTCCGCCGACCATTGATCGAGGGACAGCGTTCCCTCCGCCTGCCACTCGCTCATCCCGCAGCCGCGCTCGTCGTAGCGCACGAATCGCCAATGCGTCGAGAAGAATTGAAGCCAGTGTTTCCATACAGGGCTGTCCCACTCGTACTCGAGATGGGTCAGCCAGTTGGCGGCTTTGACCACGGTCGGCCCGGCACCGGCGTCCGCCCACGCCAGGCGGGCCCCGTCCGAGGCCTTGACGTAGCGAACGTGCTGGCGACGCCGCATCGAGCCGATCATCGGTGCTGTCGGGACATTTGTCTCACGAACGACGCTCCGATATTAGCCCGACCGGGACAAAGCGCCCATGGAGAAGACGCCGTGGCCGGCGCACATTTGCCGGCAACCAAGGAGGGACCGTGATGTACAAGCGCCTGTCGTTCTTCGCCTATGGCGTCGTCTCGTACGTGATCTTCCTCGTCACGTTCCTGTACGCAATCGCGTTCGTCGGCGGGTTCGTCGTACCCAACCGCCTCGACGGCCCGCTCGAAACGTCACTGCTGCAGGCGCTGGCGATCGATTGCGCGTTGCTGACCGTGTTCGCCGTCCAGCACAGTGTGATGGCGAGGAAATGGTTCAAGGAGCGGTGGACACGGGTCGTGCCCTGGGCGATCGAGCGCTCCACGTACGTGCTCTGCGCCAGTCTCGCGCTGCTGTTGCTGTTCTGGCAGTGGCGTCCGATCGGGATCGAGGTCTGGACCGTCGAGAATCCGGCGGCTCGCATCGCACTGTGGACGCTGTTCGCGGCGGGTTGGCTCACTGTCCTGGTCGTCACGTTCCTGATCAACCATTTCGACCTGTTCGGCCTGCGACAGGTCTGGCTGCCACTGATCGGCAAACCGTACGCGCGCGTGGAGTTCCGCACCCCGTTGCCGTACCGGTACGTACGCCATCCGCTCTATTTCGGATTTCTGCTCGCGTTCTGGATGACGCCGAGGATGACGCTGGCGCACCTGGTGTTCGCCGCAGCGACGACCGTCTACATCGTCCTGGCGATCCAGCTCGAAGAACGGGACCTCGTGTCCGAGCACGGCAAAGCGTACGAGGAGTATCAGCGGTCGGTGCCGATGCTTCTGCCTGGCCGGCGACGAGGGCGCGCTGCCTCAGCCCCGGTCGCAGACGATCGTGGTCGTCTGGCGAGCGAGGGGTAGGCAGCGGCGCGGCGGCAGTCGATGCGTCGGCGGCCGGCGCAGGCCAGGTGATCACTGCGACGGGTCGTCGAACCGTACCGGCTTTTGCAGGCGCCGATCCACGCTCAACTGGAACACATCTGGCCGGGCGTAATGACCGACGACGTCGAGGCTGCGCCTGGCGATGCCGACCCGAGCGAGGTCGATGTCCGCGTACAGGATGCCCTGTTCACGTCGCATGGGCCCGGCGGCGATGTTTCCACCCGGCTCGATCACGACCGAATCGCCCGCGTTGATCCAGTCGTCCGCCTCGGGATAGATCGCAGCTTTCCCCGGGAGGTCGTCGGGAATGTCACTGCCGCGGAAGGCCATGCCGCTGCCGACGACCCAGCATCCGCCTTCGCGCGCAATGTGCTGCAGTGTCCCGATCCATTTGTCGCCCGAGTCGTAGGTCGGGGCGACGTAGACCTCGACGCCGAGCGCGTACAGCGCATACCGCGCCAGCGGCATGTAGTTCTCCCAGCAGACGAGTACGCCGACCCGGCCGCAGGGCGTCTCGACCACTTTGAGCCCCGAAGCGTCGCCAAGACCCCAGACCATCCTCTCGGGATTCGTCGGCATCAGCTTGCGATGGCGGTTCAAGAGCTGGCCGCCCGGTCCGATCAGCACCACGGAGTTGTAAATGGTGCTCCGGCTGAATTCGGCATCGCGCTCGTCGATTCCGCAGACGACGGTGACCTCGTGCTCCCGCGCCGCCTCGCGAAGCGGCGCGAGGTCGTCGCCGTCGAGACTGACCGCGTTACCGAGCAATCGTGCGTGCAGTTTCTCGGCGAGGCCCATGTCGCCGCCGGGACGCAACCTCCAGATCCACGCCGGGTATCCGGGGACGTAGGCCTCCGGAAACACCACGAGCCGGGCCTCGTTGGCCGCGGCTTCCCGGACCGCGGCGACGGCGTCCGTCATCGTCGCGCTTCGATCGAGGAACACTGGCGGTCTTTGAACGACGGCTACGCGCATGGTCTCCCTCGACCGTGCCATGACGCGGGAAGAGGGGAAGAGTATGAGCCGCCGCGCACGGTACCGCTGCAACGGGCGCGTGAGGCACGCCGTAGGACTTCTCCCACAGGTTGGCGGCCTCGTCCTGATCGCGCACTTCACGCGTCCGAGTCCGCGACCTTTTCGACCTGCATCCCGAGCTTGGCGAGCAGTCGCCCCAACTGGGCGCGTTCGTCGGTCGTGAGCCCCTTGAGAAGCTGCTTCTCTATTGCCATGTCTTCGCGAAAGGCGGCCTCCGTGCGTTTGCGCCCGGAGGGGGCCAGTTCGACGAGCAAGCTGCGCGCGTCGGCGTCGCTCGGCACACGCCGCACGAGACCCGCGGATTCGAGACGTGCGAGCCGGTCCGTCAGGCCGCCCGAGGAGATCATCAGTGACTTGTAGAGTTCCGTCGGCCTCAGGCGATACGGCGGCCCCGAACGCAGAAGAGTGGCCAGCACGTCGAACTCCCCGCTGTCGAGTCCGTGTCGCTCGAACACACGCTCGATGGCGGGCCGGACCTGCAATGTGATCCAGCGCAATCGGCCGAGCACGGCCATGCCGATCGTGTCGACGTCCGGGAGTTCTCGCGACCACTGCTGTCGCCTCCTCTCCACGTGGTCGATCGCCAGGTCGTCGTCGTTGCGCAGTTGTCTTGACATCAAGATATCGTCCAACTATTATCTCGTCATCGAGATATCTCATTCTAGCCCAGCGGAGGCGACATGCGGGCCATCGGCAGCGAACTCACGGGGCAGTGCTCGGCCATGAACGCGACGACCGGGCTCTGGGTGCGCCGGCTGACGATCGGCGCGATTGCATCGTTCCTGCTGGTCGCCTCGATCGGGCCCAAGCTGGTCGGCGCGCAGGTCGCCACGGAATCACTGGCCAGTCTAGGCTGGCCTGCGGGGTGGGCGACGTACCTCGGGTTGCTGGAACTCGCCTGTCTCGTCCTGTTCCTCGTCCCGCGCACGCGCCTGCTCGGGGCGCTCGTGATGACCGCCTTCCTGGGCGGAACCGTCGCGACGCACCTCCGCGTCGGCAATCCGATGTTGAGCCATACGCTGTTCGGGGTTTATCTCGGTGCGTTGATGTGGGGCGCGGTCCTGATCGAGGAGCCCGCACTTCGTCGGCTATTGCCACTTCGGCCTCGCCGCGGCAGGGATTCGGCCTGAAGTCGCCGCCGCCGCCGATATTTGCCCGGAGTCCCGCGATGCAGAAGCTGCGCGTCAAAGGGCCAGCGTCATACTTCCCCTCGATTGAGGCAAGGTATGGCCAGCCAATGGAATTCTGGTTCACGACGCTGGAGCGGCTTTCCGGCATGAAGCACATGGAAATGGTGCGGCACTTGAAGTTGAAGCACGGCATGGGCCACGGGCACGCGAATGCCACTGTCGCGGCATTCCTGGCTCGCGAGCGGCGAGCCACTCACGGCAAGGTCATGCCGAACTGATCGAACAGGAATTTGACCGCCTCGATTACGTCGACCTGGTTAGTCAAAGGTCAGGCATGCCTTTCCGGGTCGGCGAGCCCCTCCGTCTCGCCCCTCGAGGGCAGGGCTGGCGTGGTGCCCAACGCTCGTCTATCGTCCGGGTGCCGATCCGGGTCGCCGGATGCCGCCGCTCGTCCATGGTTCCACGTCAGTCACACCGCGACTTCGGCTTCCGGTTGTCCGAATCCGGCCGACATCGCCAAGCAAACTCCGTAAGAACCGGTCCCGTCTAGCGGCCGGAGCTTCATACGTCGCGGTGCGAGCGTTGTCTCGTGCGTGCGATCGGTGCCACTCGAGCCTCCAGCGGCGGCGGCGGCCCGCCAGACCCCGCCTCGGCGATGCGACGACGGAGGCAGGCGCGACGTGCGGCCACGAGTTCGCCGCGAGTTCGACCACGCCCTGCGTTCCACCTCGAACGAATGTTCGCGGGTCCCGGGAGACCCGTTCGTTTTCATGGCGGCCCTCACGTTGGAAACCAGACGCGCGGTCCACGGTCGAATGATCTGTCGGGGACGGGACTTATGTCACATCTTCTGCCCTCGGCCGGCGTATTCTCGGCACCCGACGGAACAGGTTCGGAAGGAGAGACTGACCCACGTTCGATTGCGGGCCGCCGCCCGGAGGATCACTCGATGACTGGCCATGAGGACAAGGTCGTCGCAGGCAATGCCGCGGATTTCGTGGAATCGCTTGGCGTGTACAGCCGTCAACATCGCGCGAAGAACTGGTCCGGTACGTTCGAAGAGTTCCTGCGCGACATCCTGCCGCGCTCCCCACGGGCGTTTGCCCGCAGCAGCCACGAGTATCTCTGGGACATGCTGACCTGGCACGGCCGGCAGGCCCTCAGGGGCGAGTCGGGCCCGGACGCGCTCTTCAAGCGCGACCTGTACGGCATCGACCCGGCCCTCGGCCGCGTGGTCGACTACTTCAAGGCCGCGGCCGCCGGTTCCGATGTTGGCCGCCGCCTGCTGCTGCTGCTAGGGCCGCCCTCGGGCGGCAAGTCCACGATGGCGATCCTGCTCAAGCACGGGCTGGAGGAATACAGCCACACCGACGAGGGGGCCGTGTACGCGCTGCAGGGCTCGCCCATGCACGAGTCGCCGCTGAACATCGTCCCGCCGATGCTCCGGGCGGACTTCCGCGAGACCTTCGGCGTCGAGATCCAGGGCGAGCCCAGCCCGTGGGCCCGCGACCGCCTGGAGCGGGAGTTCGAGGGTGACTACCTGAGGATGCCCGTCGAGCGGGTGTTCCTCTCCGAGGCCTCGCGCGTTGGTGTCGGCACGTACGCACCGCACGATCCGACGACCGCCGACATCGCGGACCTCGTCGGCTCCGTCGACCTTTCCAAGGTCGCGCAGTTCGGCGACGAGGGCGACCCGCGCGCCTGGTCGTGGACCGGCGCGGTCTATGCCGCCAGCCGCGGCGTGCTCGAGATGATCGAGATCCTCAAGGTCAAGCGCGAGTTCCTCTACCTGCTGCTCACGCTCACGCAGGAGAAGAACGTCAAGGTCTCGCGGTTCCCGCTGATCCACCTCGACGAGACGATCCTCGCCCACACCAACCTCGCGGAATTCAACAAGTTCCTGCAGGAGAAGGAGAACGAGGCGCTGCTCGACCGCATGGTCATCGTCCGGGTGCCGTACACGCTGTCGTACCCGGAGGAAGGGCGCATCTATGCCAAGCTCGTCTCGGCCGCGCCGGCGTTCCGCGACGTGCACCTCGACCCGCACACGCTGCGCATCGCGGCGGTCTTCGCGGTGCTCACGCGGCTCGTCAAGCCGGAGCGCGAAGGCCTGGACCTCGGCAAGAAGGCGCGCATCTATGCGGGCGAGAGCATCGAGGGATTCACGACCGCCGAGATCGAGCGCCTGCGGCTCGAGGCGCCCGACGAGGGCCTGACCGGCGTCAGCCCGCGCTTCGTCGTCAATGCCATCTCGAACGCCATCACGCGCAGCGATGCCCGCAGCCTGACGAGCATGGAGGTGCTGCTGGCCATCAAGGACGCGATCGAGAACGACGCCAGGATGGACGCCAAGCTCAAGAAGGCGTGGGTCGACCACCTGGTGCTCGCCCGCAAGGAGTTCTACAACCGCTGGGTCAAGGAGGACGTGCATCGCGCGCTCTTCGCATCGTTCGAGGGCGAGGCGCAGGAGTTGCTGGACAAGTACCTCGACGAAGTCGAGGCGGCGCTCGATCACCGCGAGGTGAAGGACCCGATCACGGGCGAGTCGCGCCCGGCCGACGAGCGGTTCCTGCGCTCGGTGGAGGACAAGATCAAGATTTCCGAGTCCGGCAAGCTCACGTTCCGCCAGGAGATCGTCCGCAAGGCGATGGTGGCCTACAAGACCGGCGAGAAATTCACGCTGAAGAGCCACGCGCGCCTGAGCGAAGCGATCGAGCAGTACCTGTTCGAGGAGCGGCGCGACGTGCTGCGGCTCGTGACGTCCTCGGCGCGCCCCGACGACGACGCGCAGCGCAAGATCTCCGCCGTGCAGCAGCGCCTGATCGCCGAGTACGGCTACGACGAGCACAGCGCGAAGGAAGCCCTGAACTACGTTACGACACTGCTCGCGCAGGAGTGAGGCCGCGCCGGCCATGACGCAGAAGACGAGCGGCGACAACGTGAGCGCGTGGTACGACCTGTTCTCGCGCGGCGCGCGGGACTGGTTGCGGCACAACGAGAAGATCCGTGAGGCCGTCCGGTCCCACCTGCCCGAGGTCGTTGCCGGGGCGGACGTGCTGTCGCGTGGCAGTTCGACGGTCCAGGTGCCGGTCAGGATGCTCGAGCACTACCGCTTCCGGCTGAGGTCGCCCGACCAGGTGAGCGGCGTCGGCCAGGGCGCGGCCAAGGCGGGCGACCAGATCCGGACGCCGGACGACCAGGACGGCGCCGGTCGGGGCGGGGGCGGCGACGAGGACGGCGGCATCCGCTACATGCTCGAGTTCCAGGTCGAGGACATCGTCGACTGGTTGTGGGAGGAGATGAAGCTTCCCAACCTGACGAACCGCGCCGGCGGTGCGCGCGAGGACGACTGGACCCGCGAGGGCTGGGACCGACGCGGTCCACGATCGCGGCTGGACCGGCGCCGGTCGCTCAAGGAATCGGTGAAGCGACAGACGGTGCAACCCGGCGCGCCCGGCTTCACCAACGACGACCTGCGGTTTCGCCAGCTGTCGCGGCGGGAGCAGCCGGCCACGCAGGCCGTGGTGTTCCTCGTGCTCGACGTCTCGGCGAGCATGGGCGAGGCCAGCCGCAAGCTGGCCAAGACCTTCTTCTTCTGGGCGGTGCAGGGCTTGCGCCGGCAGTACCGGCACCTCGAGATCGTGTTCGTCGCGCACACGACGCAGGCGTGGGAGTTCG
>DASSJN010000086.1:0-6669 GCA_035691185.1 Steroidobacteraceae bacterium | reverse complement strand
CACCGGGATCATGGTGAGCACCGGCACCTGCGACGCGAAGAACGCCTGCACGTTCACTGGCTCGTGGAACGACCCGATCAAGAAGGCCCCCGTCAAGGCGCGCATGACGACGCGCTGGACCGACGCCAATACCGAGGTCTTCGAGATGTATGGCCCCGACAAGCAGGGCCGCGAAATGAAGATGATGGAGATCACGTACAAGCGCATGTAAGCGCTCCTCGAGGGCGGCACCTGCGATGAGCGGGTGCCGTCCGCGCGGCGCCCATGCGCGACGGACCTCTCGTCAGAGGTTCGCGGCCAGCCAGTCCTGCCAGCGCGGGTCGTGGCGCGCCTCGGCCAGCAACGGGGAGGTGCGCACGTCCCAGTTGCGGTCGCGCTGCAACTCCGGCAGCGCCGCCATCGCGCGGCTGCCCACGGCGAGCCAGTGGAACGCTGCGTCGAGTTCGCCCCGGAATGCGTGGATCTCGGCGAGGAGGTAGGCGTTCTCCTCGGTCGCCTGGGCTCGCACGCGTTCCAGGGCTGCGTCTGCCGCCGCGCGGTCGCGTGCGGCGTGTTCGATCAATGCCAGCGCGAAATCGCGATCGAGGCCCGCGGGCATCGACGCTGCGATGGCGCGAGCCTCGTCGGGCCGTCCCATGGCCACGTCGATGCGCGCAATCCCAACGTACGCATCGCGCGCGAGCGGGCTGTCATGATCAGCGCTCACGAGGCCCAGCACGCCACGGTAATGCTCGCGGGCCTCGTCGAGCCGGCCGGCAATGAACAGGTAATGCGCGAGGTTGATGCGGTCGACGGCGCTGACCGGAGCATTGCGCACGGCGAACCGCTGCAGCCGCACGGCCGCGTCGAACCGCCCGTGCCAGGCTTCCTGCCCGGCCTGCACGGACAGCACGAGCGGATCGTCCGGCGCAGCCTTTGCTGCGGCCGCGAGCAGCTCGCGTGCTTTCTTCTTGTCGCCGTTGCTGCAGTGGAAGTTCGACAGGCGCACGAGCGCCTGGGCGTCATTGGGGTCGAGACGCAGGGCACGTTCGGCCGCATCGCGCATGCGCCGCAGCTCGGCTGTCCTCGAATGGGCGTCCTGCGTCCCGCGAATGGCGTGCACCCCGGCAAGGCTCGACCAGGCCTTCGCCAGCCCTGGCTCGGCCTTCAGGGCCGCGTGCGCCGAGGCCTCGGCACGGTCGAGATCTCCGGGCCCGCGTCGCGCCAGGAAGAACCGCGCCTCCGCGGCACGCATTTCCGCGAGCGACGGCGCCGCGGGTCCGGTCTCGATCCGCGACGGCCACAGCAACACCAGCGCCGCCATGCCCCACGCGGCGACGATGGCGAGCGACGCGGCGACCATCGGCGCGGCGTCACCTGACGCACGCCCGCGCGGCACGAGGGCAGGGGGCGGCTCGATGCGTGGCTCTGACCGGTCGAGCACCCGCACTTCGGCGACGAACTGATAGCCGCGCCCCGGCACCGTCAGGATGTAACGCCGATCGCGCGGCTTTTCGCCGAGCACGCTGCGCAACTCGTGGATTGCCTGCGTCAGGCTGCTTTCTTCGACCACGACGCCGCGCCAGACGGCATCGAGCAACTGCGTCTTCAGTGCGAGTTGCCCACGGCGCTCGATCAGGTACAGCAGCACGTCGTGCGCGCGAGCCGTGAGACGCCGTTCCGATCCATGGCATCTCAGCAGGCGTCGTTGCGGGTCGAACTCGAACGCGTCGAACGCGTAGACGGCGCTCGTGGTGTCGCCACGCTCGCTGCTGGTGGTCGTCATGACTGCCGTCCTCGAGGGCTCTGCGGCCCTCGTTCCGTCCCGCGCTCCGCCGCCTGCATCCTCAGGCGGCGCCGGGGGGCAAGCTAGCGTCATTGTCCGACACGGGAGGTCAGGGATCGCTGACACGGTTGCAAACCCGTGCCGGGGCAGCGGTCTAAAATGAGCGCCGTCGGCCCCGGAGGAGGCGTCCCATGCCAGCGACCCGCTTCCACCCGTCCCTGATCTGGATAGGGCTCCTGTTGCTGCTGCTCCCGCTGCTGCTGGGGAGCACCCACGAGGAGGTGGCGCCGGCAGGGACCAGGGGGATCGGGACCGCGGAGCTCGACGACCGTCGCTGCATCGAGGCGCTGTACCAGCTCGAACTGCTCGTCGGGAAATACAAGGTGTACAAGCCGGGAACGGGCGATGCGCGCACGTACCTCGACGACCGGAACCGTCCGGCGGAGATCGAACGGCTCGGCAAAGTGCGCGACGAAGCCTGCAGCGCTGAGCAGCCGCTGCACGGTTCGCAGCAGCGGCGTGCGGCCGAGTTGTTCCAGGCGCTGAGCGCCGATTGCCGCGAGGCGCGCGAGGAACTGCGCCTCCTGGAGCGGCCGGAGTCACGCACCTCGCGCAACGAGTACGAGCGCCACGTCGACTGGATGTCGCGCTACTGCCCGGACCTGCCGGACGCGGAGAGCCACACCGACGTGTGGCTCGCCGACCGCGTCTGGCAGTGGCACACGCGCTAGGTCCCGGCCGCCGATCCAGGTGACGGTAGCCCCCGCGGTCGATCGACCCGCGGAGGGCGGGGCGCCCCGCAGACCTTGAGTTCCACCGCAAATAGCGGCATGTTCCTCGGGGGCGGCGCAGGACTACGTCGGGGGGCGGCGAAGGCCTACGTCGATATGCAAGGACGAACCGTCATCGACGATCTTCCCAAGAGTCCGTTCTCGATCGGCGAATGGCAGGTGCAGCCGTTACGGGACGTCATCATCGGTGCGCACGGCTCCGTGCACCTCGAACCGCGTTGCATGGAAGTGCTGCGCTGCCTGGCGGCGCGCCCCGGTCATGTCGTCGAACGCAAGGAGATCATCGATCACGTCTGGGCGGGCTCGCCGGCCGCCGACGAGGCACTGACACGCTGCGTTTCGGAGCTTCGGCACATCTTCGGCGATCAGCGCGAGCACCCGCAGTACATCCAGACCATCCCGAAACGCGGGTACCGACTGATCGCGCCCGTGGGTTCGCCGCAGCAGGCAATGCCCGGCGGAGCGCCCGCGCAACTCGTGACCGGGGGTGCACCGACCGGGCTGTTCGCCGAATTGCAGCGCCGTCGCGTATTCCGCGTCGGCGCGGCCTATGCCATCGTCGCGTGGCTGCTGATCCAGGTCGCGGAGGCGACGTTCGCGCCGCTCGGTCTTCCCGCGTGGGCGCAGACGCTGGTCATTGTCCTCGCACTGCTCGGCTTTCCGCTCGCGTTGATCATGGCCTGGGCGCTCGAGATCACACCCGCCGGCGTGGTCTTCGATCGTTCGTCGAACGGCCGGACCCGGCCCGTGGCCCTGGACTACGCGGCCGCCGCCGCGGTGCTGATCGGCATCGGCCTCGTCGGCTACGAACTGCTCGAACGCGATGCCGCCGTCCTGGCGAACGGCCGCAGCGCGGCGCCGGAGCAGTCCGCCAAGCCCGTGCACGCGGCACCGGCGGCGCCGGCGAACAGCATCGCGGTGCTCGCCTTCCAGAACCTCAGCGACGCCGCGGCCGACGCGTATCTCGGCGACGGCATCGCCGAGGAAGTCCTGACACTGCTCGCCAAGGTGCCCGACCTGCGCGTGAGCGCCCGCACCGCATCGTTCTACTTCAAGGGCAAGGACGTCGACCTCCGCAGCATCGCCAGTGCGCTGGGCGTGGCGCACATCCTCGCGGGCAGCGTCCGTCGCGATGCGCAGCGGATCCGCGTGACGGCGGAACTCATCGAAACCGGCACGGGGTTCCGTCGCTGGTCGAAGACCTACGATGTCGCGGCCAACGACGTGCCCAACATCCAGCACGAGATCACGAGCTCGGCCGTCGCTGCACTGCAGATCGCACTGTCGTCGGACACCGAGCACAGCCTGGTTCAGCACACGACGCGCGATCCGGAAGCCTACGAGCTCTACCTGCAGGGGCGCGAACAGCTCCGCCGCACATTGCGCAAGGAAACCCTGACCGCCGCCGAGCGCTTCTTCAAGGCGGCAATTGACCGCGACCCGCAGTTTGCCGCCGCCTTTGCAGGGCTCTGCGACACCTATTTAGGCATGTTCGAGAACGACCGCGCGGCGCAGTTCTTCCAGCAGGCGGAGCTCGCCTGCCATCGAGCGCTCACGCTGGACGCGTCGTACCTGATGGTCAACGTGTCGCTCGGCCGGCTGTATCTCGCGAGCGGTCAGCATCAGAAGGCGGAGGACGAGTTCCGCAGGGCGCTGGCGTTGAACGAGAACTACGTCGACGCGCACCAGGGCCTCGCGATGAGCTTCGAGCGGCGTGATCGTCTCGACGAAGCCGAGCAGCACTACCGGCGCGCGATCGCGATCGACCCGGGTGACTGGTCGGCGCACAAGTCGCTGGCCAATTTTCTGTATCTGCAGGATCGGAACGCAGAGGCCATCCTCGAGTACAAGCGGGTCGTCACGTTGATTCCCGACGATCCCGTCGCGTGGAACAACCTCGGCTCGGCCTACTACGTGAGCGAAGAATTCGCGGCGGCCGAGGAGGCATGGGCGAGATCGATCGAGCTCGGCGCCACGCGCAGCGCGCTCTATAACAGCGGCCTCATGTTCTATTACCAGCACCGGTTCGAGGACGCGGCGCGGATGTACGAGCGCGCGCTCGAGCTCGCGCCGGAGGATCCGCGCGTCTGGAGCAATCTCGCCCTGGCCCGCGCGAACCTGCCGGGCCAGGAGGAGAAGGCCTCGCAGGCGTTGCGCGAGGCCGTGCGGTTCGGCGAAGCACGCCTGGCGATCAATCCCCACGACGCCGAAACCTCGTCCCGGCTGGCGTATTGCTACGCCGCGCTGGGCGACGAGTCCGCGTCCCGGGCCGCCATCGACAGCGCGCTGCGGTCGGGGGTGAATCGTTCGGAGACGCACTTCTTCATTGCGCTGGCCTGGGTTTCACTCGGCCAGCACGAACTCGCATTGACCGCGCTGCAGCAGGCGGTTGCCCACGGTTTTGGAGCGGCAATCATCGCCCGCGAACCGCTGTTCGCGAAGCTGCGCACGGACCCGCGCTTCAAGACGCTGGTCGCGAAGATTTGAGACGGCACGAACAACAAGGGAGACGACGATAATGAACGAGCCACGTCGGAACCGAACGCGAAATCATGGCCTGGTGCTGTGGATCGGAACGCTGCCGCTGCTGCTCGCCGGCTGCTGCCAGTTCTGCGACCAGGCTGCGCCTCCGCAGGACTGCGTGCATCCGCCCATGCATGGCAAGACCCTGTTGGACGACGGCGGCAAACCCATCGTCGACAACGAGGGTTGTCCGAGGTATGTGGAATGCGCGGCGAAACCGGCCAACTCGGGCAGCATCAAGCTCGACAACGGCGGGAAGCCCATCGTCGACAACGAAGGCTGTCCGGTCTACACCGAGTGCGCACCGAAGCCGGCGGACGCGGGTGGCGTGAAGCTCGACAACGGCGGCAAGCCGATCGTCGACAACACCGGCTGCGTCGTCTATTCCCAGTGCACCGTCATCGAAGGTGCGACACCGAAGCTCGACAGCAACGGTAACCCGATGTTCAGCGCGCTCGGCTGCCCGCTGTACGAGACGCCCTGATCGCCTCATCGGTGACCTCGAGGGGAGACGACGATGAGCACCATCCGGCGCACCACGCGGGCCCCATCCTGCCTGCTTGCCGCGGCCCTCGGTTTTGCGTCGAGCGGAGCCCCTGCGCAGCCGGTGCCCGTCGCCGTGCCGTCAGAGGCGCCATCGTCGATCCTCCTCCGGTCGCGCGTCATGGACCCACGGGGCCGAATGCCCGAGGGTATCGGTGAAGGGGAGTTCGGTCGAGCACACATCCTCGCGTCGTTCGACAGGGCAGTCACGCGCAGGGAGGTCCTCGAACTGAAGAAGACCTTCGATATCCAGGTGCTGGATAGCTGTCCGGTCAACGCGTATGTGCTCAGCGTGCCGCAGCGTCTGCTGCAAGGTGAAGCACTACTGCGCTCGCTGCCGCCGGGTACCCGTGTCGCCCCGCTGCAGCCGACGGACAAGCTGTCACCTCGGCTGATGCTGCGGGGCCCTCGGTATCCGCCGAAAGTGCCGCCGTACACTGCGCGCCGCGGCGACCTCGTGGAGGCCATCGTGCTCTTCCATGGCGACCTGCGGGAAGAGGATGCCCAGACGAAGTTGCTGAGCCAACAGCGGGCGCGGCCGCTGCAGCGCATGTCGGCGATCAACGGCTGGCGCATCGCCCTCCCGGAGGAGCAGATCGCCCGTCTTGCCGAACGTGACTCGGTCAAGTGGATCGAAGAGGGCCCGCCGCCCCCACACGACGACAACAACGAGGTGCGCGGTGTGGACGGCGTGAACGCCGACGCCGTCCAGGCCGCCATGGGCAGCTCGACGGGCGGTGGCGGCTATGGGCTGACCGGGCAAGGTGTCGTCATCGCACAGTGGGAGACCAAGAACGCCAGCGTCGCGCACAAGGATCTCGCTCCACGAGTGACGCTGGGCGATACAATTGTTCCGCCCGATTCGAGGTTCTACCGCTACGCTGACGTGGCGGCCGACGCGCAGTACAACGGCGGCGAGCCGTTCTACCTGGACGTCGACGACAGCCTCACGGTCACGCCGGGCGACTGGCGCGCGGCCAATATCGGTACGCTGGCGGTCGGGACGGTCCTGGCCGGCGATGCCGACGTCACGGCTACCCCGACCAG
>DASSJN010000085.1:0-15813 GCA_035691185.1 Steroidobacteraceae bacterium | reverse complement strand
CGTGCTGCCGTTGCACGAGGTGCTCGGGAAGGTGCTGACCGGCTCGGGCGAATGCGCCAAGGTCACCTGGGAATTCCTCGGCATCAGCATGCCCGCGTGGGTGCTGGTCAATCTGGCGGGACTGGCGGTACTGGGGATCGTGGCGAATTTCGTGCTGAGCCGAAAATAGAAGTGTTCAGTGTCTAGTGTCTAGCGGTTAGCAGGAAGCGCGCCGCGCTCCGACTAGACACTAACCGCTATCCGCTATCCGCTGCGTCAGCAGCAACTCCATCACCCGCTCGTACGCCTTGCTCAGCACCTCGATGTCCGCGACGCGCACGCACTCGTTGACCTTGTGGATCGTCGCGTTGACGACGCCGAGTTCGACCACCTGGGCGCCGGTGGGCGCGATGAAGCGCCCGTCGGAGGTGCCGCCCGTCGTCGAATACTTCGGCACGCGTCCCATCGTCTCGCGCACGGCCTGCTCGACGGCCTGGGTCAGCGTGCCGGGGCGCGTCAGGAACGGCAGCCCGGAGATGTGCCAGTCCATCGTGTAGTTCACGCCGTGCCGATCGAGGATTTCGAGCACGCGCTGCTGCAGTTTGCCGACGGTATGCTCGGTCGAGAACCGCAGGTTCGTGCGCACCTTCAATTCGCCGGGGATCACGTTCGGCGCACCGGTGCCCGCCGAGATGTTCGAGACCTGGAACGACGTCGGCTGGAAGAACTCGTTGCCCTCGTCCCAATGGGTCGACACGAGTTCCGCGAGCGCGGGCGCGAATCGGTGCACCGGATTGTCCGCGAGGTGCGGGTAGGCGATGTGGCCCTGCACGCCGTGCACGGTCAGGCGGCCCGACAGCGAGCCGCGACGCCCGACCTTGATCGTGTCGCCGAGAACCGCGCTGCTGGTCGGCTCGCCGACGACGCACCAGTCGATCTTCTCGTCGCGTGCTTCGAGCACCTCGATGACCTTGCGCGTGCCGTCGACCGAAGGGCCCTCTTCGTCGCTGGTGAACAGCACGGCGAGCGAGCCTCGGTGACCGGGATGGTTCGCGACGAAACGCTCCATCGCCGTCACCATCGCGGCGAGGCCGCTCTTCATGTCCGCCGCGCCGCGGCCAAACAGCACGCCGTCGATCACGACGGGCTCGAACGGGTCCGTGTGCCATTCCTCGCGCGGACCGGTCGGCACCACGTCGGTGTGACCGGCGAAGCAGAGCACCGGGACGTCGTCGCCCCGGCGCGCCCAGAGGTTCGAGACGGGCCCGAAGTCGAGACGTTCGATCCGGAAGCCCAGCGGCTCGAGGCGCGCGGCGATGACCTCGAGACAGCCCAGATCTTCGGGACTCACGGAGGGACGGCGCAACAGGTCTTCGGTCAGGGCGAGCGACGGTGACATCGTTCTCTGCAGTTGTGTGACGCGGCGGCGAAGCCGGCTGGGCCGCGCGCGTATCATAGCCTCCGGGTCAATCGGGACAAGGACTTACGACACCGACGTTTCTGTCACATCGTTGTCATACGCACGCTGCAGACTGCGCGGGAGAAGGGGAGGGGTCCTCCCTTCGCACTCCATCGCAGAGGATGTCTTTCATGAAGCTTTCCTGGCAGCACGTCACCCTTCCGGCGCTCGTGGTGGGTCTCCTGGCCGTCGGGGCCCCGGAACGCGCACAGGCGCAGGCCGCGATCAAGATCGATGGCTCGAGCACCGTGTTCCCGATCTCCGAGGCCTATGCCGAGGAGTTCCAGATCCAGAAGCGCGGCAAGGTCCGCGTGACGGTGGGGGTGTCCGGCACGGGCGGCGGGTTCAAGAAGTTCTGCCGCGGTGAAACGGACATGGCCAACGCGTCTCGTCCGATCACGGCCGAGGAGATGGAGACCTGCCGCAAGGCCGGTATCAAGTACATGGAAGTTCCGGTGGCCTTCGACGCCCTCACGGTCGTGGTCAACCCGGCCAACACCTGGGCCAGGACGCTGACCGTCGCCGAGCTCAAGAAGATGTGGGAGCCCGGCGCGCAGGGCCGCATCACGACCTGGAACCAGGTCAACCCGAAGTTCCCGAAGCAAAAGCTCATGCTGTTCGGACCGGGCGCCGACTCGGGTACGTTCGACTACTTCACCGAGGCTGTGATGGGCAAGTCCAAGTCGAGCCGCGGTGACTACACGGCCAGCGAAGACGACAACACACTGGTGCAGGGCGTCGAGAACAACAAGACTGCGATCGGTTATTTCGGCTTCGCCTATTACGCCGCGCACAAGGACAAGATGACGGCCGTGGGGATCAATGCCGGCAAGGGCGCGGTGCTGCCGAGCCTGGAGAACGTGACCAACGGCACCTACAGCCCGCTCTCGCGTCCGCTCTTCGTCTACGTGCGCGACACCTCGGCGAAACGTCCTGAAGTGCGCGAGTTCGTGCAGTTCATGATGCAGAACGGAGAACTCGTCAAGGAGGTCGGCTACCTGCCGCTGCCGAAGCAGGCCTACGACCTGGCCTGGAAACACTTCACCAACGGCAAGCTCGGCACCGTGTTCGGTGGCGTACCGCAGGTGGGCATCACGATCGACAAGCTGCTCGCCATGGAGGCGAAGCTGTAAACTAGGCCTGGTTCGAGTCGACGGGCCGGCCCCGGTTCCGCTGGGCGCCGGCCCGTTCGCACTCCGCAAGAGCGCCGCCGACGCCACAGAACGGGTTGCCAGATGTCCGCTACGACGCCGACAGGTGGGGCGCTGGGTCAGGGGGCTTTCGCGTCCCTGCGCTACCGGAAGATTCGCGACCGCATCGTCGAGTTCCTGCTGTTCGCTAGCGGGCTCGTCGCGGTATTCACGACGCTCGCGATCGTGTTCGTCCTGTTCTACGAATCGTCGTTTTTCTTCGAGCACGTCTCGATCGGGGACTTCCTGACCGACACGATGTGGACGCCCCTGTTCGCGGACGCGCGCTACGGCATCATGCCGCTCGTGTCGGGGACGCTGACCGTGACGCTGGTGGCGCTGTTCGTTGCGATTCCCCTCGGCACGATCATCGCCATCTACCTGTCCGAGTTCGCAACGCACCGCATGCGCGAAACGGTCAAACCCGTGCTCGAGTTGCTCGGGGCCGTGCCGACGGTCGTCTACGGATATTTCGCGCTGCTGATGGTCACGCCCGTCCTGCAGAAACTGATCCCGGGCCTGCCCGGTTTCAACATGCTGAGCGCCGGACTCGTGATCGGCCTCATGATCGTGCCGTACGTCGCCTCCGTGAGCGAGGACGCGATGCGGGCCGTGCCGCGCTACATGCGCGAGGGCTCGTATGCGATGGGTGCGACCAGGCTGCAGACGGCGCTGCGAGTGGTGGTGCCGGGCGCGTTCTCGGGCATCGCGGCGGCCTACATCCTCGGCATCTCGCGCGCCATCGGCGAGACGATGGTCGTCGCCATCGCGGCCGGCATGCAACCGACCCTCACGTTCAATCCGACCGAGCCCGCCGCGACGATCACCGCCTACATCGTCCAGGTGAGCCTCGGCGACCTGCCGCACGGCAGCATCGGCTACCAGAGCATTTTCGCCGCAGGGCTCGTGCTGATGCTGATGACGCTGGTGTTCAACGTGCTCGGCTTCTTCCTGACCCGCAGGTTCCGGGAGGCGTACTGATGGCTGCGGTCATGACGCTCGAAGACCTCCGCGCGGGGCTCGCCTGGCGCAAGAACCTCGACAAGCTGTTCGTCGTGCTCGGGCTGCTGGTCCTGCTGCTGTGCCTGGGCCTGCTGGCCGTGCTGTTCCTGGACCTGGTGCGGGAAGGCGCCTCGCGCTTCGGCTGGGACTTCATCACGCAGTTTCCCTCACGCAAGGCCGAGCGGGCCGGCATCCTCTCGGCCTGGGTCGGAACGACCATGATCATGTTCGTGACGGCGCTCGTCGCCTTGCCGGTCGGCGTCGCGGCGGCCATTTATCTGGAGGAATACGCGCCGAAGAACTGGCTCACGGGGATCATCGAGATTAACGTGACCAACCTGGCCGGGGTGCCGTCCATCGTCTACGGCTTGCTGGCGCTCGGGCTGTTCGTCTACACGTTCGGCTTCGGGCAGAGCGTGCTGTCGGCGGGGCTCACGCTGGCCCTGCTGATCCTGCCGATCGTGATCGTCGCGACGCGCGAAGCGTTGCGCGCGGTGCCCAAGGCCATCCGGGAAGCCGCTTACGGCCTCGGCGCGACGCGCTGGGAAGTCACCAAGGACCACGTGCTGCCGTACTCGACGGGCGGCATCCTCACGGGCCTGATCCTCGGCCTCTCGCGCGCGATCGGTGAGACGGCGCCGATCATCACGATCGGTGCGCTGAGCTTCATCGCATTCCTGCCGCCGGCGCCCGTGTCGGGCGAATTCCCGTTCCTGAACTTCGAGTGGCTCAGGAGCGAGTTCACGGCGATGCCGATCCAGATCTTCAACTGGGTCTCGCGTCCCGACCAGGCCTTCCAGGTCAATGCCGCCGCGGCCTCGGCGATCCTGCTGGCGATGACGCTGGCGATGAACGGGCTCGCAATCTGGATCCGCTATCGCTTCCGCAAGAAGATCAACTGGTGAGTGCCGAGACCATGGACATCAAGACCAACGTGGCCAGGGAGAAGTCCGGGGCGCCGTCGCTCGCCATCGTCATGGACGAGCACAAGGCTTCGCGTGCCACGCCGGCGAAGGCCGTCGCTGAAAAGCTGGACTTCTGGTACGGCGCGAACCACGCCCTCAAGAACATCAACCTGACGATTCCCGAGAACCAGGTGAGCGCGCTGATCGGTCCGTCCGGCTGCGGCAAGAGCACGTTCCTGCGCTGCTTCAACCGCATGCACGACCTGCAGCCGGACACGCGGTACGCGGGCAGCATCACCCTGCGCCCGGACAACGTGAACCTGGTCGACAAGGGCGTCGACCCGATCGAGGTCCGCATGCGGATCGGCATGGTGTTCCAGAAGCCGAACCCGTTCCCGAAGTCCGTGTTCGAGAACGTGGCCTACGGGCTGCGCCTGCGCGGCGTCAGCAACCGGACGGAACTGGCCGAGCGCGTCGAGAAGGCGCTGCGCGGCGCCGCGATCTGGGACGAGGTCAAGGACCGCCTCACCGATTCCGCGCTCGCACTGTCCGGCGGCCAGATGCAGCGCCTCTGCATCGCGCGGGCGCTCGCGACCGAGCCGGAGATCCTGTTGTTCGACGAGCCGACCTCGGCGCTCGATCCGATCGCGACCGCGAAGATCGAGGAACTGATCACCGAGCTGCGCCAGCACGTCACGATCCTGATCGTCACGCACAACATGCAGCAGGCGGCGCGCGTGTCCGACTTCACGGCCTTCATGTACCTGGGCGAACTCGTCGAGGTCGACGCAACGTCGAAGATCTTCACGAATCCCGCGAAGAAGGCGACCGAGGACTACATCACCGGCCGTTACGGTTGAGCCCAGGTGGGATTCGAAATCGACCATTCCGACCCGACCGAGCCGCACACCTCGAGCACGGTCGACCAGTCGATCTCGGGGCTGCGCCTGCACGCGCTCGAGATGGGTGCGCTGGTGATCGAGCAGGTCGCGAACGCGGCCAAGGCACTGCTCGACCGCAACGCGGCACTGGCGCAGTCGGTGCTCGCGCGCGAGCCGCTGGTCGACCAGTTCGACCGGCAGCTCGACCACGACAGCCTGACGTTCATCGCGCTGCAGAAGCCCGTGGCGAACGACTTGCGGCTGTCGCGGGCGATCGTCCGCATGGGGCGGGAGCTCGAGCGGGCGGGTGACGAGGCCAAGAAGATCGCCCGCTTCGCGCTGACGCTGGAGCAGGCGACCGGCAACGATCCCGTGCTGGCCGTCGCGCGTCACCTCCGGCACATGGCGTCACTGTCGGTGTCGATGCTGCGGAGCGCCGTCCGTGCGGCGGACGAAGTCGATCCGGCCATGGCCGAGGCCGTGCTGAAACGCGATGCCGAGCTCGACGCAGAGTTCGCGGCCGCGCTGCGGCAGATCATGTCGTACGTCCTGCAGGACCATCGGTTCCTGCGCCCGACCATCGACACGATCTTCGCGCTCAAGGGCCTCGAGCGCATCGGCGACCACGCCACGAACGTCGCCGAGCAGGTGCTGTACATGGTCGGGCGGGAGCCGCATGCGGATGCGGCGTGAGGAAGGGGATAGTGTTCAGTGTCTAGTGTCTAGTGTTCAGGAAGAAGCGCGTGACGCGCGCTCCGACTACCCGCTGGACACTGACCGCTAGACACTTCTCAGCAGCTCATTGATCCCCACCTTCGCGCGCGTCTGCGCATCGACACGCTTGACGATCACTGCGGCGTACAGCGAGTACTTGCCGTTGGCGGCGGGCAGCGAACCCGGCACGACGACGGCGCCGGCCGGAATGCGTCCGTACAGGACCTCATCGCGCTCGCGGTCGTAGATCCGCGTGCTCTGGCCGACGTAAACTCCCATCGAAAGCACGGCCCCTTCCTCGACGATGACGCCTTCGACGACTTCCGAGCGCGCGCCGATGAAGCAGTCGTCCTCGATGATGGTCGGCGCCGCCTGCAGCGGCTCCAGCACGCCGCCGATGCCGACGCCGCCCGACAGGTGCACGTTGCGGCCGATCTGGGCACAGGAGCCGACCGTGGCCCAGGTGTCGACCATCGTGCCTTCGCCCACATAGGCGCCGATGTTGACATAGCTCGGCATCAGCACGGCATTGCGGGCAACATAGGCCCCACGGCGCACGACGGCCGGCGGCACCACGCGAACGCCTTCGGCCTTGAAGCGTTCCGCCTCGTAGCCCGCATACTTGAGCGGCACCTTGTCGTAGAACTGCGTGTAGCCGGCCGCGATCGGGGCATTGTCGAACAGGCGGAACGACAGCAGGACGGCCTTCTTGAGCCATTCGCAGACGCGCCACTGCCCGTCGGTCTTCTCCGCCACGCGAACGGCGCCCGAGTCGAGCAGGTCGATCGCCGCGCGCACGGCCTCGACCACGTCGCCGGGCGCATTGGCAGGCGTGAGGGATGCGCGTTCCGCGAAGGCCGTGTCGATCCTCACGGAAAGTTCGTGCAAGTCGGGATTGGTCACGTCGTCCACCGCGGCGAAGCCCGTCGTGGTCGACGGGCCCGTCTAGGATACGTGAGAACCCGGCCGGTGACAGTTCGGGGCGCACCGTCGACACAGAATCGTCACAAAGATGGCTCAAGCTGTCACGCGTTTGTCAGAATCGGGCAGGACGGGGCGATCCCCCCGCGGTCACGGGTGACGGTCGGATGGATGCGAAGACTCGCACGAGGATGATGAAAGAGGCCTGGTTCGACCGCGACCTGAGCTGGCTCGAGTTCAACCGTCGCGTGCTGTCGGAAGCCTTCGACGAGCGAGTGCCCCTGCTCGAACGGCTCAAGTTCCTCGCCATTTTCACGTCGAACCTCGACGAGTTCTTCATGAAGCGCGTCGGCGCGATGCGCACGCGGGCGTACGCGAGCGGCAATCTCGCGACCGTCGAGGAGTTCAATGCACACGTCCTGCAGATCCGCGAAGCCCTGTATCCCATGCTGCTGCGCCGCGCAGAGGGCTTCGCCGAGTTGCGCGGGCGGCTCGTGCGGCACGGCATCAAGCTCGCGGACTGGGAGAACCTGACCGACGCCCAGCGTGCGGAAGTGACCGACTATTTCGAGCGGCACGTGTCGCCGGCGCTCACGCCACTGAGCCTGAACCCGTCGCACCCGTTCCCGTTCATGTCGAACCTGTCGACCTCGTGGGGGTTCGTCCTGCACGACGAGGAGACCGGCGACCGCGTGCCGGTGCGAGTCAAGATCCCGACGCAGTTGCCACAGTGGCTGCCGGTGCGTGCGGACGTCGAGCCGGGCAAGCGCTGCTTCGTGTCGCTGCAGGACGTCGTCCGGCAGAACGCCGCCCGATTGTTTCCGGGCGTCGAGATCGAGGCGGCGACGCTGTTCCGCGTCTCGCGCAACGCCGACATCGCGATCGAGGAAGACAGTGACAACTCGATCAAGGAACTGGTCGAGGAGCAGGTGCGACAGCGCCGGTTCCAGCCGGTCGTCCGCCTCGAGTTCGCCCAGCCGTCCAGCAGCGAGATCCGCGACGGGCTGACCGCCCGCTTCGACCTCCGCGAAAGCGACATCTACGAACTCCCGGACATGCTCGACTACTCCGGGCTGTTCGAGCTCGCCTCGCTGCAGGTGCCGGAGTTGCGCGACCCGCCCTGGGCCCCGATGCCGCCCTTCGGGATCGACGCCGACACCGACATCTTTTCGTCCATCCGCGCGGGCGACGTGCTGGTGCACCACCCGTACGAGAGTTTCGACGCCTCGGTCGAGCGCTTCATCCGCGACGCAGCGGACGACCCGGCGGTCACGACGATCAAGATGACCGTGTACCGGCTCGGCGACGACACGCCGTTCGTGCGCTCGCTGATCAAGGCCGCCGAGAACGGCAAGCAGGTCGCCTGCCTCGTGGAACTCAAGGCGCGTTTCGACGAGGAGCGCAATCTGCATTGGGCCGAGGAACTGCAGAGGGCCGGCGATCACGTCATCTACGGCATGCGCGGGCTCAAGACCCACACCAAGCTCGCGCTCGTGGTGCGACGCGAAGGCGACGGGCTGCGGGCCTACGCGCACATCGGCACGGGCAACTATCACGTCAAGACGGCACGGCTCTACACCGACTTCGGCCTGTTCACCTGCGACCCCGTTCTGACCCGGGACGTGGTCAACCTTTTTCATCACCTGACCGGGTACTCACGCAAGCCGAGGTTCGACAGGTTGCTCGTTGCGCCCCTGAACATGCGCCACCGGTTCGTCGACCTGATCGGGCGCGAGGCGGCCAACGCGCGCGCAGGCCGTCCCGCGCGCATCGTCGTAAAGTTGAACCAGCTCGAGGACTCGCCGATCTGCGAGGCGCTGTGCGAAGCGTCGAACGCGGGCGTGCCCATCGACCTCATCGCGCGCGGGTTCTGCTGCCTGCGTCCCGGCATCCCGGGGTTCACCACGAACCTGCGCGTTCGGTCGATCGTGGGGCGGTTCCTGGAGCACGGGCGCGTCTTCCATTTCGCCAACGGGCACGAAGACCCGCTCGACGGCGATTTCTACCTCGGCTCGGCCGACTGGATGGACCGCAACCTGTCGCGGCGGGTCGAGGCCGTGACGCCGGTCGACAATCGGCACCTGCGCGAGCGCCTGTGGGAAGTGCTGCAGGTGCAGCTCGCCGACGAGCGCAACGCCTGGATCATGCAGCCGGACGGCACATACGAGCGGTGTACCGCGTCGAGTCGGGCGCCCAAGGTCGCGCGCGATGGCAGTCATGTCGCACTGATGAAAAGGACGCGCCAGCGGGTGCGGCACTGAAGCCGGTGCCCTGCATTCGCAGGACGCTGCCGCGGCACCCTGCGCATCGTCCTCGGCCGGCCGGGCGCGCAGCCGGATATCAGGACCTGTGCAGCGCGGCGCTGCGCTGCCTGGCGCTCGACGCGGCGGCCTGTCGTGCCCATGCGCTGCCTGTCGGTGTCGGAGATCCAGTTCAGCGCTCGCAGTCGTTCACGCGCCGTCGCGGCGCCTGAACGCCGATGCCTGATCTTCACGTATACCGGCCCCGCGGAGCCGCTCCTAGAATCCGAATTCCGCCTGGATGAGGTCGTGCCGATGAGCGACGAGAATCCGCCCGCCAGGTTCGAGGCGAAAGTCGACCGCGCCCTGGTCCGATCGCTGGCCCGGGAATACGGGCAGCCCGAGCCCAAGGTCGAGCGGATCCTGCGCGAGGAACTCGCACGCATCGCCGCCGGCGCGAGGATCAATACCTTCGTCACGGTGCTCGCGGCCAGCAGCGTCCGGCTGCGCCTGCGCGAGGAAGGTGCGCTTCGTCATCATTGACCGCGCCAGCGTTCCCAGTCGGCTCGCAGGCATCGCTCGACCACGCGCGCGGGCTCGTCGTAGACCTTCGCGCCCAGTTTCAGCGCGCGTCGCGTGAGCCTGGCGCGGCGATCGGCGACCGTTGCCAGCACGGCCTCATCCACGCCTCGCCGACGGCCGTGAAGTCGCTCGGCCAGCAGTGCCAGGTCGTGCTCCTCCCCGAGCAAATCCGACAGTCGACGCGCGTCGGCGACGGCCGGCGCGATCCGCTGCGGATTGACGCCTTCGAACAACTCGAGCACGTGCCAATAGCGCTTCGCGTGACGGCGCCAGGCATGCAGGGCCTCGGTCGTCGGGTGCGATTCCCTGGGTCGGCGGCGCCGGCCACGTCGATACACGGCCCGCACGCCGGACCCCAGCGGGGCCCAGCCGCGCGCCGTGAGGGGTGCCCGACCGAGTCGCCGGACTGCGGCGACAAGATGGCGGTGAGCGACCGTGGCGCTGACCGTTTGGCCCTGGGGGCTGCCGTCGGCGGTTCGAGTCCTCACGGTCCCCGGCTCGGGATGCGGCGACGCCGTCGCGGTGCGTGCGCGCATCCGGGCGTAGGTGCGCGCTATGACCGTCGCGTCGCGCGCGGTGGCCAGGCTTCGGCCGGCATCGCGCAGGGATCGATCGCAGGCGTCGAAATCCTGTTCGTCCAGCGCCGGGCGCAACAATGCGAGCGCGGCTCGTGCGCGCTTGATCCGCTTGCGGGTGATATGGACGTCCGCGGGTGTCAGTTGCCGGTGGTCGGTGTGCGAGAGCTCTGCGGCCAGGTCACGCAGCAACGTCCTTCGCACCGCGGCTGGACTGAGCGGAACCGTGACCGTCCGCGAACCGCGCCGGCTCATCCCCGTCCCGCCATGACGATGCGCAGCGCGATGCCCTGCGCGGCGAGGTGCACCTGTTCGTGCCGCAAGTCGGCTTCGGTCAGGGGGTGCCGTCGCAACGAGCTCAGCCGGAAGCGCATCGTCAGTCCGTGGCGACCCGGCACCAGCACGAAGGCGGGCGGGTTCGCGTCGCCGCGATTGCGATGCAGCAGCACGGCGAGGCGCAGCAACACGATCAGTCGCTCGGCCATACGCCTCGATCCCGGATCGAGGCCGTCGAGTTCGCCGAGGTCGAGGCGGCGTCGGTGCGCGCGCACGAGGCGTGCGAGCAGCAGCTGTTCCTCGCGCGGGAATCCCGGCATGTCGGCGTTCTCGAGCAGGTAGGCACCGTGCCGGTGGTAGCCGCTGTGTGCGACGTCGAGCCCGATCTCGTGCAGCCCGGCGGCCCAGCGCAGGACGCGTGCGGTCGACGGGTCCGCAAGCTGCCATCGCGATCTCGCCTGGCGCAGCAGCGCGAGCGCCGTTCGCTCGACCCGTGCGGCCTGCGTGCGATCGACGTGGTAGCGGGCCTGCATCGAACGCACCGTGCCCTCGCGCGCGTCCCCTGACGTCAGGCGGCCCACGAGGTCGTACAACACTCCCTCACGCATCGCGCCGTCCGCGACATGCATGTGCCGGATCCGCAGTTCCGACACGACCTCCGCCAGGATCGCGAGACCTCCGGCAATGACCGGGCGGCGGTCTGGACCCAGCGTCGCGAACGGCAGCCTCGAGACGTGTCCGGCCGCGACGAAAGACCCGATGAGTTCGTCGAGTCCCTCGCCGGTGATCGCCGTGCGGTGAGGGTCGAGTTCGCGCAACGCCTCGAACAACGCGCGCACGGTCCCCGAGCTGCCGGCGACCGAATCCCATCCCCGGTGACGGAAGGCGCGACGGATCGGCTCGATCTGCTGCCGCGCGGTGAGGCGGGCGCGTTCGAAGCGACCGGCGCTGAGCTTGCCGTCGACGAAATGGTCGGTGCTCACCGTGACGCAGCCCAGCTTGAGGCTTTCCAGTTCGACCGGTTGGGACCCGCGGCCGATGATCAATTCCGTACTGCCGCCGCCGATGTCGACGACGAGCCGGTGTCCCGGAATACGCGGCAGCGTGCGCACGACGCCGGAATAGATCAGGCGCGCTTCCTCGCGGCCCGAAATCACCTCGATCGGGTGCCCGATGGCCTTGCGGGCCTTCTCGAGGAAGACGTCGCTGCGCCGCGCGCGTCGCAGCGCGCTCGTGCCGACCACGCGCACGCAGTTGGCCCGCATGTGGAGCAGTCGTTGTCCGAAGCGTTCGAGGCAGGCGAGGGCGCGTGCCGCCACCTTTGCATCGAGTCGGCCGTCCGGGCCGAGGCCTTCGCCCAGCCGGACCATCTCACGCAGCCGGTCGATGATCACGAGCTGGCCGTCCGCCCGCCGTGCGACGACCATGTGAAAACTGTTGGAGCCGAGATCGACGGCGGCGAGGACGTTGCGGTGGCGCCCCATTGAGGTACCCAGCGATGCGTGCCGGACGGCATTCTGCGCCCCGCGCTCGGGCGAGGGCGATCGGCGTTTATCGCGGAGCGGCAGCACCACCCGCGAGCACCGGGTCGTGGTGGCGAGCACCCGCGAGAGCAGCACTGCGCTCGAGCCCAGGTCCTTCGCGAATCCCGCGAGGTGGTGTCGTTCGGCGCCGATGCGATCGACGACGACCTCGACCGCCGTGTTGAGCAACTCGACGATCATGACGAGCAGGACTGCGCCCACGAGCAGCAGTCGTTCCACGTCGGTGCGCCCGAGGCAGTCCGCGCAGCGACGTCAGCGTCGCGAGCCACAGTCGCCTCGTACCAGCGTGTCCGTCCGATGACGGGCGTGCGACAGCAGACCCGGTCGCGCTGCCCGCGGCCCCGGCCGCTCGTCAATACAGAATTTTCGAGATGTTCACCGTAAGTTCATGTAACTGCACGAGTCCTGACGAAGTTGAGCCTCGAGACGTGACCCCTCGTCGTGGATCGCCAGCCGGTTCGGCGCGTCGATCGACCGGTCAGCGTTCGACCTGCATCGCCCCGTCGGTCGCGGCAGGCGCCGTGGCCCGGCGGGCGCCGAACCGGTACTGCAGTTCCCAGGTGATGGAGTCGAGGGTCGTTTCGGAATTCACGTTGAGCGCATCGCCGTCGATCCAGACGGCCTGGTACTCGAAGCGTGTGTGGAGGGATTCCGCGAAACTGAAACCGAGCCCGAGCCCGACCAGCGCGCCCACGCCGTCGTCGCTGGCGCGGCGATGGATCACTTCACCCGTGTCGACGTTGGTCAGCGTCTGCTGGCTCTCGCCGCTCCAGAAGCCCGCGCCGAGCCGACCGTAGACCTCCCAGCGTCGGAGGAACGGAAAGATGCCGACCGCGCTGATCTCCGGGATCTCGGCGCTGAAGTCGACCTGGTTGCGATAGTAGCCGTCGAGCTCGGGCATCCAGACGAACGGCTTGTCCCAGCCGATGGTGCCGGCATCGACGTAGGCGGCCTCGACGGCGAAATACCTGCCCGCGCGGTAACCGACGTTGCCGACGTACGAGTAATCGCCGTCACCCTCGTCGTAGGCGGGGTAATCGCCCCACCAGTAGTAGCAGTCCCGGCAGCCGCTGCCGGGAATCTCCACGCTGACGTTCGAGTAACTGCCGCCGGCGCCGGCGTACACGCCGCGCCAGGATTCCGGCGTGCCCTGGGCGAACGCGGGCGCGACGAACGTGACCGTCGCGAGCAGGAGGGCGAGCCGTGTCGTCACCGATGCGACGGCGAGCATGCGGGCCTTCATGACGGACCTCTTCGTGCACGGTCGACTCGTGGCCGACCAACCTTCTATTAGGCCAGCGTCAGAACGTAAGCAATCGTGGCTTTTGCAGGGCTCGAACGACCGCCGAGACTCATTCTCGTCGCTAAGTGCCTCGCCGCATTCTGGCGCGCGCGAACGTCGCGATCCGCTCCGCCGCAGTCACGCAGTCGTCGACGCTCGCGACCAGCGATATGCGCACCCGCCCGCGGCCCGGGTTGCCGTCCGCGGCGTCGCGCGCGAGATAGGAGCCCGGCAACACCGTCACGTGCTGTTGCGCGAACAGTTCACGCGTGAAGGCTTCATCGTCGTCCACCGCCGGCCACAGGTAGAAGCCGCCGGCCGGGATCAGGACGTCCTGGCCCAGCGCGTCGGCCAGGATGGGCGCGACGCGTGTGAACTTCTCGCGATAGAGCCGGCGGTTCGCGACGACGTGGGCTTCGTCCCGCCAGGCCGGGATGCTCGCGAGCTGCGTGTGCTCCGGTACCGCACAGCCGTGGTAGGTCCGGTAAAGCCGGAACTTCGCGAGGAACCGTGGATCGCCCGCGACGAACCCCGACCGCAGCCCGGGGACGCTCGAGCGTTTCGAGAGGCTGTGGAAGACGACACAGCGCGCGAACGAGCGATTGCCCGCGTTCCACGCCGCCTGCAACAGCCCCGGCGGTGGCGCGGCTTCGTCGAAATAGAGCTCCGAGTAGCACTCGTCGGAGGCGATCACGAAGTCGAATTTCTCCGCGAGCTCGAGCGCGCGGGCGAGATAAGGCTCGGGCATGACGGCGCCGGTCGGATTGCCTGGCGTGCACAGGAACAACACCTGGCAGCGGTTCCAAGTGGTCGCGTCCACCGCCTCGAGGTCCGGCAGGAAGCCTTCGGCGGGCGTGCACGTGAGGAAGCCGGGCTCGGCGCCGGCAAGCAAGGCCGCACCCTCGTAGATCTGGTAGAACGGGTTCGGCATCAGCACGAGCGGCCGGTCGCGGCTCGATTCGGCATCGACGGCGGCCTGCACGCAGGCGAACAGCGCCTCGCGCGTGCCGTGGACCGGCAGCACCATCGTCTCGGCGCTCACGGCGCCGGCCGGCAATGAGAAGCGTCGCTCGAGCCAGCCGCTGATCGCCTCGCGCAACGGCGCGAGCCCGAGCGTCACTGGATAGTTGCCGAGCGTGCGCAGCCCCTCGACCAGCGCCTGCGCGATGAACGGAGGCGGGGCGTGCCTGGGCTCGCCGATCGAGAGCGGGATGTGCCGCAGGGCGGCAGGAGGCTCGGCGCCTGCGAGCAAGGCACGCAACCGCTCGAACGGGTAGGGGTGCAGCAGCTCGAGACGCGGATTCACCAGGGAAGGGGACAGGGGTTAGTAGTCAGGAGTTACGCGCCGGCACGCGGCGTTGCCGCTACGCGAACCGCTTTTCAGGGTCGCGCCGGTCGAGGGCGGCATGCAGGCTTTCCTGCAGCCGCCTGCGCGCCGGCTCGGCCAGCGGCCGGCCCTGGCCGTCCGTGATGTAGAACACGTCCTCCGCGCGCTCGCCGATGGTCATGATCTTGGCAGTGATGACGTCGATCTGCTCGGCGAGGAACACCTTGCCGATCTCCGAGAGCAGGCCGGGACGATCGCCCGCGATGATCTCGAGCACGGTGCGGTTCTGCAGCGGGTCCTCGCTGAAGCTGATCTGCGTCGGCGTCGAGAACATGCGCACCTGGCGCGGCGCGCGACGCGTCACGACGGGCAGGTCCGCCTCCGGACTCTGCAGCACGCGACGCAACTGCTGCTCGATCTGCTGCGCGCGGTGCCGGTCGGCGATGGGCTGCCCGGTGTCCTCCAGCACGAGATAAGTGTCGAGCCCGAGGCCCCCGTCGAGCGGGGTGATGCGCGCGTCGACGATGTTGAGGCCCATCTGGTCGAGCAGCGCCGTCGTGCGTGCGAAGTTCTGCTGGCGATGCGGCCCCACCGTGAGCACCGCATTGCCGCCGCGCTCGACCTCGGTGCGCACGGCCACCATCAGCGAGAGGTCGTCGGGCTCCGTCGCCGCCAGCAGCTTGGTGTGCCACGCGACCTCGGCCGCCTTGTAGCGCAGGAAGTACATGTCGTTGAAGCGCGACCAGATCTGCGCCGCGCGGGCCCGCGAGACGTGCTCCAGGTCGAGCAGCTCCAGCGCGTGGGCTCTGGTCTCGGCGACGAGCTCTTCGTGCTCGAGCGGCGTCTCGAGCCCGCGCCGCAGCGCACGCCGCACGCGCTCGTAGAAGTCGTGGAACAACGAAGCCTTCCACGAATTCCACAGCTTCGGGTTCGTGC
>DASSJN010000084.1:0-19508 GCA_035691185.1 Steroidobacteraceae bacterium | reverse complement strand
GGTGCTGTATCTGCTGGACCGCTACACGCGCGACTACGAGCAGACCGTGCCGCAGGGCCACTACTTCTTCATGGGCGACAACCGCGACAACAGTCGCGACAGCCGCTTCCCGGAAGTCGGCTTCGTTCCTGCCGACCACGTCGTCGGCAAGGCCGTGCGGATCTGGCTCAACTGGAACCTGCCGCATGCGCCGATCTGGACCCGCATCGGCGAGGCGATCCACTAGAAAAGCGAGGGAGATCCTGCGATGAAGCAACGCGAACGCGGCGCCACGTTTCTCGGCATCGTCGTCATCCTGCTGATCCTCGGGACGGCACTGTACGCCGGCATCCGGCTCGTGCCCGTCTTCCTCGAATACACGAAGGTCGCCCGCGCGCTCGAGCAGGTGCGCGACGAGAACGCCGCCGTCGACACGACCTCGCAGCAGATCCGCAATTCGCTCGAGCGACGCTGGGACGTCGAGGACATCAAGCGCATCGGCTGGAAGGAGATCGAGATTTCCAAGACCACCGAAGGGTTCGAGGTCACCGCGTCGTACCGGGCGGAGGAGCCGTTCATCGCGAACGTGTTCCTGCTCGTCAAGTTCGACAAGACGGTCATCATCCCGCAGTGACGCAGAGGTTCCTGGTTGCGCGACGCGGGTGAATGGGCTGCCCGGCGGCTCGGGTATCGCTTCCGTGATCCCGCGCTGCTCGAGGCTGCGCTGACCCACCGCAGCGCGAGCCGCACGAACTACGAGCGGCTCGAGTTCCTCGGCGACTCCGTCCTCAACTTCGTCGTCGCGCTGCTCGCGTTCCGCGCGTTCCCCGACGCACCGGAGGGCGATCTGAGCCGCTTCCGGGCTGCGCTGGTGAGCGCGCCCTCGCTCGCGTCGGTCGCCGGCGCGCTGGACCTGGGCGACCAGCTGCGCCTGGGCGGTGGCGAACTCAAGTCGGGCGGCTTCCGGCGCGACTCGATCCTCGCCGACTGCCTCGAAGCCGTGATCGGCGCGATCTACCTCGACGGCGGGCTCGACGCGGCGCACGAGACGGTCAGTCGCCTGCTCGGGGCCCGGCTCGCCGAATTGCCTGCGGCCGAGACCCTCAAGGATCCCAAGACTCGCCTGCAGGAGGTGCTGCAATCGCGCGGCCTCGCGCTGCCGCGCTATGCGCTCGAGGAGGTCGGCGGCGAACCCCACGAGCAATGGTTTGTCGCAAGCTGTGAGGCCGCCGAACTCGGCCTGCGCGCCACGGGTCGCGGCTCGAGCCGCCGCAAGGCCGAGCAGGATGCCGCGCAGAAGTTGCTCGAGACCATCGCGCGCGGCGAGGAGAACGCATGACGGACGAACCGAGCCTGCCCGCGCCCGCCGCCGGCGCGCCGCTGCTGCGCTGCGGCTTCGCTGCGCTCGCGGGCCGGCCGAACGTCGGCAAGTCGACGCTCCTGAACACGCTGCTCGGCCGCAAGGTCAGCATCGTGAGCCCGAAGCCGCAGACGACGCGCACGCGCATCCACGGCGTGCTGAACCGGCCCGGCATGCAGATCACGTTCGTCGACCTGCCCGGCATCCACGCGAAGCAGACGCGGGCCATGAACCGGTACATGAACCGGACGGCCATTTCCTCGCTCACGGACGTCGACCTCAACCTGTTCGTCGTCGAGGCGCTGCGCTGGACCGACCAGGACGAGCGAGTGCTGGACGCGCTCAAGCGGGCCGGGCTGCCGATCGTGCTGCTGATCAACAAGGTCGACCGGGCGCATCCGAAGGAACGCCTGCTGCCGTACATCGAGCAGCTCTCGGCGAAGGCGGACTTCGCCGACATCGTGCCGATCTCGGCGACGCGCGAGGCCACCCTCGCGAGGCTGCCCGAGGTGATCGCCAGGCACCTGCCGGAGCAGCCGCGCATCTTCCCGGAAGACCAGGTCACGGACTCGCCGGACCACTTCATGGCGGCGGAGCTGATCCGCGAGAAGCTGATGCTGCGCCTGCAGGAAGAACTGCCGTACGGTCTCGTCGTCGAAATCGAAGGCATGGGCGATTCCGAGGACGAGCCGGGCAAGCTGTTCGTCCAGGCCGTGATCTGGGTCGAGCGGGCGGGCCAGAAGGCCATCGTGATCGGCAAGGGCGGGGAACTGCTCAAGACCGTGGGACGGCAGGCGCGGCTCGACCTCAAGGAATACTTCGGCCGGCCGGTGCACCTCGAGCTCTGGGTCAAGGTCAAGGAAGGCTGGTCCGACGACGAGAACGCGATGCGCAAGTTCGGGTACGAATCGTGAGCAGCACGCGGCGGGTGAGCCTCGAGCCCGCCTTCCTGCTGCACCACTACCCCTGGCGCGACACGAGCCGCATCCTCGAACTGCTGACGCGCTCGCACGGCCGGGTGTCCGTCATCGCGCGCGGTTCGCGGCAGTCGGCGGCCGCGTCCGGCGGCGTGCTGCAGCCCTTCGCGGCCTGCCTGGTGTCCTGGAGTGCGCGCGGCGAAATGGGTCACCTGAGCGCCGTCGAACGTTTCACCTCTCCCGACTTGTCGGGAGAGGTCGCGCGCAGCGCGGGTGAGGGCTCCAGACAACTCCTCGGCGAGCGCCTCATGAGCGGGTTCTATGCGAACGAACTGCTGCTGAAGCTGCTGCAGCGGAACGATCCCCACCCTGCGCTGTTCGACGCCTACGCCACGCTGCTCGAGCGCTTGCACGCGCCGGTCGAAGACGCGGGCCGGGCGCTGCGGATTTTCGAGAAGCGCCTGCTCGACGAGCTGGGCTGGGGCCTCAACCTCGAGCACGAGGCGGCCAGTGGCGCGCCGCTCGAACCCGGGCGCAGCTACCGCTACGGCCTCGAGGGCGGCGCCGAGCCCGTCGATGGAGTGGCGGAGGGAACCCTGATATTTTGCGGCGCGTCGCTGCTGTCGCTCGCGCGTGAGCGGCTCGACGACCCGCGCAGCCTCGCCGACGCGCGGCGGCTGCTGCGGGCCGCGGTCGACCGGCTGCTCGACGGCCGGCCGCTGCATACCCGCGAGGTGCTGCTCGAGATGCGCGCGCACGCCGGCAGGCGGGACGGAGGTTAACCTGTGCAACTGACGCACCCGATCAAGCTCGGCATCAACATCGACCACGTGGCGACGCTGCGCCAGGCGCGGCGCAGCCCGTACCCCGATCCGCTCTATGCCGCGCTCGTCGCCGAGCAGAACGGTGCCGACAGCATCACGCTGCACCTGCGCGAGGACCGGCGCCACATCCAGGACCACGACGTGCACCGCATGCGCGCGGCACTGCAGACGCGCATGAACCTCGAGATGGCCGCGACCGACGAGATGATCGCGCTCGCGCGCGAAGTGCGGCCGCAGGACGTCTGCCTCGTGCCCGAGAAACGCACGGAAGTGACGACCGAGGGCGGCCTCGACGTGACGGGACAGGTCCCGCGGCTGCGCGATTGCGTGGCGGCGCTCCAGGACAGGGGGGTCCGCGTCTCGCTGTTCATCGACCCCGAGCCGCACCAGCTCGAGGCCGCGCTCGAAGTCGGCGCGCCAGTCGTGGAACTGCACACCGGCGCCTATGCCGAGGCGACCGGCGAGCACCAGGCCCGGGAGCTGATGCGGCTCGTGGCGGCGGCGCGGCACGGTTCGCGGATCGGCCTCACGGTGCACGCCGGCCACGGCCTGCATTACCACAACGTGCAGCCCGTCGCGGCGGTGCCCGAGATCGTCGAACTGAACATCGGCCACGCGATCATTGCCCGCGCCGTCTTCGACGGCCTCGCGACCGCCGTGCGCGAAATGCGCCGGCTCATGGTCGAGGCCCGCCGCGGCCTGCCGACGAGCACGCCGTGAGCGCGGCGGGATGATCTTCGGCATCGGCACCGACGTCGTGCAACTCGCGCGCGTCGAGGAGATCTACGCCCGCCACGGCGAGCATTTCGTCCGGCGGCTGCTGCTGCCGGTGGAGGAGGCCGCCTTCCGCGGCTACAAACGGCCGGTGCGGTTTCTTGCGATGCGCTTCGCCGCCAAGGAAGCCATCGTCAAGGCGCTCGGCACGGGTTTCGCCCACGGCATCTGGATCCGCGACGTCGGGATCGCGCCGAATGCCTGGGGACGGCCCGAGGTGATCTGGTCCGGGCGCGGGCGCGCACTGCGCGACCGTCTCGGGGCCGGCGAAGGACACGTCACGCTGACCGACGAGGCGGGGCTGGTCGTCGCGGTGGCGGTGCTGATGCGGCGGGTGGAGAACAGCAAGTGACGATATTCAGTAACGTGTTCGCGTTCGACATCGAGACCGTGCCCGACGTCGAGTTCGGCCGCCGGCTGCACGGCCTCGAAGGGCTGACGGACAAGCAGGTCGGTTACGTCATGCAGACCCGCCAGCGCGAGCTGACGGGCTCCGAGTTCCTGTCGCTCGAGCAGCAGCGCATCGTCGCGATCTCGATCGCCATGCGCGCGCGGGACGGTTTCAAGGTCTGGAGCCTGGGCGAGCCGGACTCGAGCGAGGAGGAACTCGTGCGACGGTTCTTCGACGGCATCGAGCGGCTCTCGCCGACGCTCGTGAGCTGGAACGGCGCGGGGTTCGACCTGCCGGTCCTTCACTATCGCGCCCTGCGCCACCGCGTGCAGGCGCATCGTTACTGGGAAATGGGCGACGAGGACCAGGCGTTCCGCTGGAACAACTACATCAGCCGTTTCCACTGGCGGCACGTCGACCTGATGGACGTGCTCGCGGGTTTCCAGGGTCGCGGCCGCGTCGGGCTCGACAAGATGGCGCAGCTGCTCGGCTTCCCGGGCAAGCTCGGCATGTCGGGCGAGGACGTCTGGGAGGCACACCTCGCGGGTCGCAGCGAGGACATCCGCAACTACTGCGAGACCGACGTCGTCAACACCTACCTGATCTACCTGCGCTTCGAGCTGATGCGTGGGCGCCTCACGCACGAAGAGCACGAGCGCGAGGTCGAGCTCGTGCGGCATTCGCTGCGCGAATCGCCGAAGGCGCACCTGCAGGAATACGCCCACGCCTGGGCGAAGTGCGCATGCTGACGGCCCGCGGATGAAGCGGCTGCAGGCCGCGCCCGAGGAGGCGGACATCGTCGATCTCACGCACGAGGCGCAGGGCGTCGCGCGCATCGACGGCAAGGCCGTGTTCGTGGCCGATGCCCTGCCGGGCGAGCGCGTGCGCCTGCGCCGGACGCATCGCCACCGCAAGGTCGATTACGCGATCACCGAGGAAGTGCTGCGTGCGAGCCCCGATCGCGTCGTGCCGCGCTGCCCGCACTTCGGCACCTGCGGCGGCTGCGCGCTCCAGCACCTCGCGCCTGCGGCGCAGCTCGCGTTCAAGCAGGCACAGCTCCTCGAGAACCTGGCCCGGGTCGGGGACGTGCAGCCGGGCCGGGTGCTCGAGCCGTTGACGGGCCCGGTTTGGAATTACCGTCGCCGCGCGCGGCTCGGCATCAAGCTGGTGCCGCGCAAGGGCAAGGTGCTGGTCGGGTTCCGCGAGCGTTCCTCGCCCTACGTCGCGGACCTGCACGAGTGCCACGTGATGGTCGAGCCCGTCGGTGCGCTGATCACGCCGCTCGGCCAGCTCGTTGCATCGCTCGACATCGCGGATCGAGTGCCGCAGGCGGAAGTCGCGGTGTCCGACGACGTGGTGGCGTTCGTGCTGCGCGTGCTTGCGCCCCCGTCGGCTGACGACCTGCAGCGGCTGACCGCCTTCGAGCAGGCGCAGGGCGTGCGCCTGTACCTGCAGCCGGGCGGTCCCGAGACGGTGGCCCCGCTGCGGGCGGAGGGTGTGGCGGCGCCACTTCGATATCGCCTGGACGTCGAGGGAACCGCGACGATCGATTTCGAGCCGACCGATTTCATCCAGGTCAACGGCGTACTGAACCAGGCGATGGTGGCGCGCGCGCTGCAGGCGCTCGAACCTCGACCCGGGGAGGCCGTGCTCGACCTGTTCTGCGGGCTCGGCAACTTCTCGCTGCCGCTCGCGCGACGGGCCGGGACCGTGGCCGCCGTCGAAGGCGACGAGGGCCTGGTTCGTCGCGCCCGGGCCAATGCAGAGCGCAACCACGTCACGAATGTGGGGTTTCACGTTGCGAACCTGTTCGAGGATGTGGTTGGGTTGCCCTGGACCAGGCGTCCCTACGACCGCGTGCTGCTCGATCCGCCGCGGGCGGGCGCAAAGGAGGTCCTGCCCGTCGTCGCCGGAAGCGGGGCGACGCGCGTCGTGTATATTTCCTGCCATTCCGGCAGCCTGGCGCGCGACGCGGGGCTGCTCGTGCGCGAACACGGGTACACGCTGTCGGCCGCGGGTGTGATGGACATGTTCCCGCACACGACGCACGTGGAAGCAATGGCGATCTTCGACAGGTGAGGCCCGCGATGACGATCGGAACGACGTCGAACGAGGTGCGCATGTGACGCTCGGTCCGCTCATGGTGGACGTGGCGGGCACCGAGCTGACCGCGGAGGACCGTCGCATCCTCGCGCATCCGCTGGTCGGCGCAGTCATCCTGTTCACGCGCAACTTCGAGAGCTATTCCCGGCTCGAACGTCTCGTGAGCGAGATCCGCGCCGTGCGCAGCCCGCCGCTGCTCGTGACGGTCGACCACGAGGGCGGGCGCGTGCAGCGCTTCCGCGAGGACTTCACGGTGCTGCCGCCGCAGCGCGCCATCGGCCGCGTCTACGACCTCGACCAGGAGGCCGGTCGCCGTCTCGCCTGGCAATGCGGCTGGTTGCTGGCGGCGGAATTGCGTGCGGTCGGCATCGACATGAGCTTCGCGCCCTGCGTCGACCTCGACTACGGCGTGAGCGAGGTGATCGGCGACCGAGCCTATCATCGCGAGGCGGAAGTCGTGTCCCGGCTCAGTGTCTCCTGCATGCAGGGCATGCGCGCCGCCGGCATGCAGGCGACGGCCAAGCATTTTCCGGGGCACGGCGCCGTCGTGGCCGACTCGCACAAGGCGCTGCCGGTCGACCGGCGGCCGCTCAGCGACATGACGGACGAACTGTTGCCGTATCGGCGCATGATCGCGAACGGGCTCACCTCGGTGATGGTGGCGCACGTGCTGTTTCCCGAGGTCGACGAAGCGCCGGCGGGGTTTTCGCGGCGCTGGATCCAGCAGGAACTGCGCTGGGGCCTCGGTTTCACGGGGGCCGTCTTCTCCGACGACCTGAGCATGGGCGGCGCCGCGTTCGCAGGCACCGTGCCCGAGCGTGCGCGGCGCGCGATCGACGCCGGTTGTGACCTGCTGCCGATCTGCAACGACCGCGAGGCCGTGCATGCGACGCTCGAGGAACTGGCGGGGGAGGCCGACCCCCTGAGCCAGGTGCGCCTCGTGCGATTGCACGGGCGGCCCATGCCGCCGCGCGACAGGTTGCAGGAATCGGCCCGATGGGCCGAGTGCCGGGCAGCGGTCGATCACTGCCGCGTCGCTCCGAGCCTGCAGTTGAATGCCTGAGCGACGAGGGGACTGTTCGATGTCAGAGATTGAGGCCGAGACGCCGATGCCGGACGCGAAGCTTCTGCTGGAGGTGTTGCGCCACGCCCCGGACGGCATCGCCGTCGTCGAAACGCGCGACGGCGTGACGCGCGTGGTCCACGCGAATTCGACGTTGGCGGCGCTGCTGCGCCGCGCCGACGACTGGCCCGCGGGCCGGCCGCTCGACGCACTCGAGGTGGAGGCCCCGACGGACCCGAACATGACGGCGAACGGCGTCGGCATGCGCGTGCGGCTCAAGCGCGTGGACGGCACGCTCGTCGACTGCGAGCGCTGGGCCGCGATGCTGCCCGACTCGCGGATGGCGCTCTATTACCGTCCGGTGCCGCGCAACTCCCACGGCGCCCTGGCGGCGGCGCTCGAACGCTCGAGCGGCCTCAGCAGCGAAGAGCACCTGCTGGACATGCTGAGCCGCGACTGGTCGATCGGCCAGCGCGACGGGCGCACCGTCACGCTGATGCGGTTCGAAGTCGACTCATGGGCGGAGTACCGCGAGATCTTCGGGCGCAGCGCGAGCGACAACGTGCTGCGGCAGGTGGGCCGCACGATCGCCGCCGTCACGAAGCGCGCGAGCGACGTCGTGGCCAAGACGGCCGGCGACGAGTTCCTGGTGCTCGGCGTCTCGATGGAAGCCGCGGCCGCGCTCGGTTTCGCCGAGCAGATCCTCGGCCGCATCCGCTCCTTGTCCGTGCATCATCCGCGCTCGCGGTCGGGGCGGTTCCTGACGGTCAGCGCCGGGGTCGTCACCGTGGCGCCGCCGCGTGATTGTGGCGCCGACGTACTGGTGCGCGCGACCGGGAACGCTTTGCACGTTGCGCGCGAGGGTGGCGGCAACCGTGCCGTGCGGGGAGAACTCTAGCGTCGCATCGGGCCGGGCCGGTTCAGCGGAACTCGCGGTCGACGCTGTCGGCCAGCGCGCGCAGCACCGGGGAAACCTGCGCGACGAGCGGCGCCGGCGCCCGGAGGTTGCGGCAGGCGGCCGGCAATGTCTCGAGTTCGCGCGCAGCGTGCCTGCGGATGGCGGCGAGTCCCGGCAGTTCGACGACCCTGGCGCCCGAACGCAGCACCGGCTGCAACAGTGCGGCGCCCGGTCGAACCTCTTCGACGAGCCCGAGCACGTCGCGCGTGATACGGCCGTCACCGCCGTAATTGCGCCAGACCTGTTTGCGTCCGGGCCAGGTGGCCTTGCCGGGAGAACGCTTGCGCCGCGGCTGCCCGGCGTACTCCTGGAGCTTGTAGACGCAATCGAGCGTCGGCGCGTCGACGGACGCATCGAGGCGCGTGCCGACGCCGAACGCATCGATCGGCGCCCCGGCCTCGAGCAGCGCGGCGATCCCGTGCTCGTCGAGGTTGCCGCTCGCGACGATGCGTACGTTCCCGGCGCCGCCCCGGTCGAGGATGTCGCGCACCTCGCGCGCGAGCGCGGCCAGGTCGCCGCTGTCGAGTCGGACCGCGGCGACAGGAGTCCCGGCACGCACGAGTTCCACGGCCCTTGCGGCGGCGGTGCGGGTGTCGTACGTGTCGAGCAGCAGCGTGACGTCGCGCGGATGCACACGCGCGAAGTCCGCGAAGGCGGCCGCCTCGTCGTGGTGCGCCTGGATGAAAGAGTGCGCCATCGTCCCGGAGAGCTCGATGTCGAACGCGCGCCCCGCTGCGACCGTTGCGGTGGAGTCGAAGCCCGCGATGTAACAGGCGCGCGCGGCGAACAGCGCGGCTTCCGCCCCGTGCGCGCGGCGCATCCCGAAGTCGGCCAGCCGGCGCGGGCCCGCGGCGAGCCGACAGCGCGCAGCCTTGCTCGCGATCAGCGTCTGGAAATGCAGCAGGTTGATGATGCGGCTTTCGACGAACTGCGCTTCGGGTAGCGGCGCACTCACGCGCAGGATCGGCTCGTCGGCGAAGAAGGCGGTGCCCTCGGGCATCGCGTCGACGGCACCGGTGAAATGCAGCCGTCCGAGCCGCTCGAGTGCTGCCGGCTTGAACCTCCCGGTCGCGGCCAGCCAATCGAGGTCGTCCGGGGTGAACCGCAGGGACTCCAGGTACTCGATGACCTGCTGCAGTCCGGCCGCGAGCAGGAAGCCGCGCTCCGGCGGCAGCTCGCGCACGAAGAACTCGAACACGGCCTCCTGCTCGAAGCCGAGCTCGAAATAGGCCGTGACCATCGTCAGCTGGTAGAGATCTGTCAGCAGCGGCGAAGCGATCGCAGGCGCGTTCATGCTCGTTCCGCGGCCCCGGCGGCGCTCGCCAGTTCCGCTGAATCCAGCAGCGCCGCACCGCGGGCTTCGATCTCGGCGAGCGCACGGGCGCCGTCGCCCGGGTGGGCGTCGACGGCGCGCACGGCGTCGCGGAGCACGACCACGTCGTAGCCTGCGGCGAGCGCGTCACGGACCGTTTCACGGACGCAGTAATCGGTGGCGAGGCCGCCGATCACGAGCCTGCGGACCCGCAAGGCCGCGAGCCGCTCGGCGAGGCCCGTGCCCTGGAACGCCGAATACGCGTCGCGGTCGGGTTCGGTGGCCTTGTGGATCTCGATCGCATCGACGGGGCGATGCAGGCCCGGATGGAACCCGGCGCCGGCGCTGCCGGCGACGCAGTGCACGGGCCACGGGCCACCCCGGTCGTGGAACGAGCAGTGGCCCGGCGGGTGCCAGTCACGGCTCATCACGACCGGCAGACCGCGAGCGACGCAGAGGTCCACCAGTCGATTGAGCGGCGCGACGACCGCGTCGCCGCCGGTGACGCCGAGCGCGCCGCCCGGCATGAAATCCAGTTGCACGTCGACGACCAGCAGCGCGTCGCCGGGTCCGAGGGTGTTCATCGCTGGCATCCGCAGGGTCGACGGTCGCAGTCTAGCGCCGTCCGCCGCGGTCGCCGTCCTGCGATCAATACGCATGCCGGCGACCGGGGTCCGTAAGACGTCGACGAGCCGGCGGGGCGCAGCGTGCTGGCGTGCATCAGGGGCTGAGCGCGCGCCGCACGCTCTCCAGCGCGAGGCTCGCGTACGCGACGGCCTGGCGGCGCCAGTGCGAGGGGTCGACGCCGTCGGGTTCGTCGGCCCGCCAGACGTAGAGCTTCGCGCGCGTCGCGGCGCGATGACTGCGGAAGAAGTCGAGCAGCGTCGCCGGCGCCTCATCCGCCAGGTCGGCGAGGCACGTCGCCCGGATCCGCGCGCCCGCGGCGCCGTGGCCGAGGCGCGCGCATTCGAGTTCGAGGAAACAGAGCTCTTCGGCACGGTCGAGCACGCGCAGGTCGCGGTCGAACTCGAGGCAATCGAGCACAACGGGCGGCGCATCGCCGAGCAGGAAGACGTGCTCGGGCCGCAGGTCGCCGTGGCCTTCGACGATGCAGCCTGCCTCGACCCGTGCCATGAGCAGTGCCTCGTGCAGGTCCAGGAAACGCCGTTGCGAGTCGCACAGTTCCGTCGCATCCGGTAGCTCGGCCATGCGAAGCACCCGGTGATTGCGGTCGGCCTGGCGCAGGAGGCGTTCGGACAATGCCTCGGCGCCCGGCAGGCCCGTCCTCCCCGCACGGTAGAACGTCGCGAGCACGTGAGCGATGCGGTCGAGCCCGGCGTCCGAGACCTCGGCATGCGACAGCAGCGCGTCGAGCTGGCGACGACGGTCGAGCCGACGCATGCAGACCAGCCAGTCGACGACCTCGCCGTCGCCGTCGATTTCGAGCTGGCCGTCGGGCCGCAGCATCAACGGGGACGCGTGCAGGTAGACGTCCGGCGCGAGCCGGCGGTTGAGGCGCACCTCCTCGAAGGAGCCGAACCGGCGCGCGTCGAGCGTGGAGTAGTCCATGCCTTCGCGGCGGACCGGCTTGCGCAGTTTCCAGGCGCGATCGCCGAGCAGGAAAATCCAGGCGAAATGGGTCTCGATCGCCGCATCACCCGGGCCGCATCGCTGCCGCAGGAACGCGACCTTCCGATCGATCGAGGGTGGTGGCTGCCGCACGTCCCGGACCATAGCACCGGGGCCACAGCGCAGTATTCGCTCTAATGGCAGAGCGCGGAAGGGCGGCTCATTCGCGCGCCACGCGCCATACCGCGTCGCCTACGTCATCGGCGACCAGCAGTCCCCCCGTCGCATCGAGCGCGACCCCGACCGGCCGCCCATATGCAAGGTCCTTTTCATCGTCGACGAACCCCGAGAGCACATCCACGGGCTCGCCCGCCGGCCGTCCGTCCTCGAACGGCACGAAGATCACCTTGTAGCCGCTGCGCGGCTTGCGGTTCCACGAGCCGTGCTGGCCGACGAACATGCCGCGCTGGTAGGGCGGCGAGAGTGCGTTCGCGGTGGAATAGGCCAGGCCGAGCGACGCAGTGTGCGGCCCGAGCGCGTAGTCGGGGACCAGCGCCGCGGCCACGAGGTCCGGCCGCGGCGGCTTGACGCGTTCGTCGACGTGGCGGCCGAAATAACTGTACGGCCAGCCGTAGAAGCCGCCGTCGCGCACCGAGGTCATGTAATCGGGCACGAGGTCGCTGCCGAGTTCGTCGCGCTCGTTGACCGTCGTCCACAACGCCCCCGTCTCGGGCACCCACGCGAGCCCGTTCGGATTGCGCAGGCCCGTGGCGTACAGGCGCGCGCTGCCGGTCGTGCGATCCAGTTCCCAGATGGCCGCGCGGCCCTGCTCCTCGTCCATGCCGTATTCCGCGACGTTGCTGTTCGACCCCACCGTCGCATAGAGCTTGCGGCCGTCGGGACTCGCAATCAGGCCCTTGGTCCAGTGATGGTTGCGCGGTCCGGCCGGCAGGTCGAGCACCTTGGTGCCGGGCGACGAGATCTGCCGGTCGCCCGACCGATACGGGAAGCGAACGACCGCGTCGGTGTTGGCGACGTAGAACTGCTCGCCCACCAGCGCCATGCCGAACGGTGAATTGAGGCCGTGCAGGAACACCGTGCGGACCTCGGCCCGGCCGTCGCCGTCGGCGTCGCGCAACAGGGTGATCCGGTTCGCGCTCGGCACGACCGATCCGGCCTTGGTCATGAAGTGCTTCGTCAGGAGCCCCTTCAGTCCGCCGGGACCGACCGGCCGCTCGGGCGCGGCGGTCTCGGCCACGAGCACGTCGCCGTTCGGCAGCACGTGCAGCCAGCGCGGGTGATCGAGGCCGGTCGCGAACGCCGTGACCCGAAGCCCGGGGGCAGGCTGCGGCGTGCGTCCGGCGGGCCAGCCGGCAGCGTCCGCGACGTCGATCGTGGGGATCGCGTTCCTGGTCGGAGGTGGCAACTTCGGGTCGGGTCCGGTCCCGTCGCGCACGTCGAGCTTTGCGTCGGACGCGCAACCGGCGGCAAGGAACAGCCATCCGAGTGCTGCGAGAAGCGATCGTCGCACGGCGTTCTCCTGCAAGCGGCCTGGTTCGATTAAAGCACGCCTGCCGACGCGAGCCCGGGCGCATGCGCCGCACTCCGGCGGCGCGGCACGCCGCGCGCTGACAGAGCAGGGACCTCTGATCCACTCCGCCGGGGCAGAGGTTCCTCAGTGGCGCGTCACGCAGCGCGACAGGTCGTCCAGCAGCTTCTGCGCTGCGGCGAAACGTTCCTCCGGATCCTCCCACTTGCCGGTGAAGCGGATCTTCTTCGGGCCGTCGAACCGCATCGTGCGCGAGCTCTTCTGCATCAGCAGGATCAGCGCGCCCGGGTCGAGCGTCGTATCGTCGCCGAACGCCGCCGAACCGCTCGTGGCGCCGACGTCCATGCGCTCGACCGACAGCGGCGCCGCGACGACGCGCAGGCGCGCGATCCGGAACAGGTTCTTCGCCGGGTCCGGCAGCGGCCCGAAGCGATCCATCGTCTCGGCCTGCAGGTCGTCGAGCTCCGTGACCGACTGGACGGAGGAGATGCGCTTGTAGAGCACTAGCCGCGCGTGCACGTCGGGCAGGTACGATTCGGGCAACAGCGCCGGCACGTGCAGGTCGACCTCGGGGCCGTGGTGCAGCGGTCTTGCGAAATCGACATCCTTGCCCGCCTGCATGGCCTTGACGGCGCGCTCGAGCAGCTCCACGTAAAGTGCGAAACCGACCTCCTGGATCTGGCCGCTCTGGTCCTCGCCCAGCAATTCGCCGGCACCGCGGATCTCGAGGTCGTGCGTGGCGAGCACGAAGCCGGCGCCGAGGTCCTCGAGCGACTCGATCGCCTCGAGGCGGCGCTGCGCGTCGGCGGTCATCGCGTTTTTCGGCGGCGTGATCAGGTACGCGTAGGCCTGGTGGTGCGAACGGCCGACGCGTCCGCGCAGCTGGTGCAGCTGCGCGAGGCCGAACCGGTCCGCGCGGTCGACGATGATCGTGTTTGCGGTGGGCACGTCGATGCCGCTCTCGATGATCGTCGTGCAGAGCAGCAGGTTGGCCCGCTTGTGGTAGAAGTCGAGCATGACCTGCTCGAGGTCGCGCTCGCGCATCTGCCCGTGGCCGATGGCGATGCGCGCCTCCGGCACGAGTTCGGCGAGCTGCTGCGCTTTGCGGTCGATCGTATCGACGCTGTTGTGCACGACGTAGACCTGGCCGCCGCGGCGCAGCTCGCGCAGGCAGGCCTCTCGGATCGTCGGGTCGTTCCACTCGCTGACGAAGGTCTTGATCGAGAGACGTGCGGCCGGCGGCGTCGTGATCAGCGACAGGTCGCGCAGCCCGCCGAGCGTCATGTTCAGCGTGCGCGGGATCGGGGTCGCGGTCAGCGTCAGCACGTCGACCTCCGCACGCAGGGCCTTGAGCTTTTCCTTGTCGCGTACGCCGAAGCGGTGCTCCTCGTCGATGACGACGAGCCCGAGGTCCCTGAACCGGATGCCCGGCTGCAGCAGCCGGTGCGTGCCGACGACGATGTCGACCTTGCCGCTGGCGAGGCCGTCGAGCGCCGCCTTGGACTGCGCGCCCGCGCGGAAGCGCGAGAGCAGCTCGATCTTGACCGGCCAGTCCGCGAACCGGTCGACGAACGTCTCGTAGTGCTGCTGCGCGAGCAGCGTCGTCGGCACGAGCACGGCCACCTGCTTGCCGCCCTGCACCGCGACGAAGGCGGCGCGCAGGGCGACCTCGGTCTTCCCGAAGCCGACATCGCCGCAGACCACGCGGTCCATCGGCTTGCCCGAACGCAGGTCGTCGACGACGGCCTGGATCGCGGTCAGCTGGTCGACGGTCTCCTCGAACGGGAACCCCGCCACGAAGGCGCGTAGCTGCTGCTCGTCGACCGGGAACGCGTGGCCCTCGCGCGCGGCCCGGCGTGCATAGACGTCCAGCAACTCGGCCGCGGCGTCGCGGATCCTCGCCGCCGCGCGTGCGCGCGCCCTGGTCCACTGGTCACCGCCGAGCTTGTGCAGCGGCGCCGATTCCGCGGGCGCACCCGTATAGCGGCTGATGCGCTCGAGCGCCTGCACCGGCACGTAGAGCTTGTCGCCGCCCGCGTACTCGAGCACCAGGAACTCGGCGATCGTGCCGGCGGCGTCCATCGTCGTGAGTCCGGTGTAGCGGCCCACGCCGTAGTCCTCGTGCACGACGGGCGCGCCGGGGCGCAGGTCGGCGAGCTGCTGGATGATTTTCGCCGGATCGCGATCGCTGCGACGACGCCGGCGCTCCTGCCGCGCGCGTTCGCCGAAGAGCTGTTCCTCGGCGTAGATCGTGACGGCCGGGTCGCGCAGCGTGACGCCCGAGGCGATCGGCGCGACCGCGACCACGATCGGCGCGTCGCTGACGAGGAATTCCGACCACGTGCCCACGACCCTGGCCTGCACGTCGTAGGGTCGCAGCAGTTCGAGCAGCAGCTCGCGGCGACCCGCCGATTCGGCGGCGAGCAGCACCCGTCCGGCAGCGCCGCGCAGCTGGTCGGCGAACGCGTGCAGCGTTTCCTCCCGGCGCTGGTCCAGTCGCGCGACCGGCGCTGGCCGTGTACCGAAATCGTGCGCGGGCACTGCCGGAGGCGGCTGCAGGGTGAGGGTCCCGGCCATCTCGTCGGCCGGTGGTTCGCCGACGAACACGTGCGGCAACGCCGTCGCGCGCGCGATCCACTCGTCGGCCGGGACACAGATTTCCGCCGGATCGAGCACGGGGTGCTCGATGTCGAAGCGGCGCTCCTCGTGGCGCTCGACCAGCGTGCGCCACGCCTCCTCGAGCGCGGCACCGTGGTCGGAGGGCAGCAGCACGGTCGTGCCGACCGGCAGGTAGTCGATGAGGGTCGCGGTGCCCTCGAAGAACAGCGGCAGGTAGTACTCGATGCCGGCCGGCGCGAGGCCTTCGCCGACGTCACGATAGAGCGGCATGCGGGTCAGGTCGCCCTGGAAACGTGTGCGGTAGCGGCGCCGGAAGTCCTTGATGGCCTCCGGCGAGAGGCTGAATTCGCGCGCGGGCAGCAGGTCGAGCCGAGTCAGTTTTTCGAGGGAGCGCTGCGTCTCGGCGTCGAAGCTGCGGATGCTGTCGATGACGTCGTCGAACAGGTCGATGCGCAGCGGCGCGTCGCCGCCCATCGGGAACACGTCGAACAACGAGCCGCGGATCGCAAAGTCGCCCGGCTCGGCCACCTGCGGCACGCTCGCGTAACCGGCGCTGGTGAGCCGCAGTCGGAACTTCTCGAGGTCGAGTGCCTCGCCGGCCTTGAGACTCAGCGCGTGGCCGTCGACGAACGTGCGTGGCGGCAGGCGCTGCAGCGCCGTCGGCACGTCGACGATGACGATGCCACGCTGGAGCGCGGGCAGTCGTGCCATCGTGCGCAGGCGCTGGGAAATGATGTCGGGATGCGGCGAGAACTGGTCGTACGGCAGCGTTTCGTAGCCGGGGAACGGCAGGATCGTCGTGCCCGCGGCGGCGAAGAAACCGAGCTCCTCCTCGAGGCGCGCGGCCGTCGCCGCGTCACGGGTGACGACGAGGAGCGGTCCGCGGGCCTGGGCAGCGGCGCGCGCGAGGTAGAGCGCCGTGGCAGCGCCGGCGAGGCCGATCCAGCGCAGGCTCGGCCGGTCGGGGAAAGGCAGCGGCACGTCGTCGGTCGCGGGCATCGGGTTCCTGACAGGCAAACGACCACCGCCTCTCCGGCCTTGCCGCCGGAAAGGGAGCCGGGTCGAACGAACCCGTAATTCTAGTGGGATCGACTAGTTGCGGACCACGACCGCGTGGACGACGTGGCTGTACTCGAAGTACACGACCTTGTCTGCGTACACCCAGCGGGTGATCGGGGGCTGGCCGACCGGGGCGAAACGCTCCGTGGGGGCGCCGAACTGCTTCTCGACCTGATCCATGGTCATGCCGCGGCGCGGGGTCGCGACGGCCGACGTGCCGGGAGAAGGGACCATCTCCAGGTTCTGGGCGGACAGGAGCGGCGTGCCGCAGAGCCCCGCCAGGGCCAGACCGAGTGCGACGATGGACTGCTTGCGCGTCATGCAAATCTCCGAACCGAGCCCGGCGGACTATAGCATTCATGGTCCGATGCAAGAGATTGGCGTCGTAATTCCTTGTTCCAGTTCACTATCCGAAGCGGCGGTCCCGGCGAACCCGGCAGGTGCAATCCCGGCGCGCGACCGGTAGCCTTGCGGCCTCCCGCCCCACCCTGAGCTGCCTCCACGGTGTTCCATCCGCTGCCCGTCTTCGTCGGCCTGCGCTACGTCCGGACTCGCCGCCAGGGATTCTTCGTTTCCTTCATATCGTGGATCTCGATGGCCGGGGTGTGCCTCGGCGTGGCCGCGCTGATCACGATCGTCTCGGTCATGAACGGTTTCGAGGGCGAGCTGCGCAGCCGGCTCGTCTCGCTCACGGCGCACGCGACGATCACGGGCCCGCCCGAGCGCATGGCCCAGTGGCAGAGGCTCGCGTCGCAACTCGCGGGCGTGCCGGGCGTCCGCGGCGTCGCGCCGTTCGTCGACGTGCAGGCCATGATCGGGCGGGCGGGATCGCTCGAGCCGGTGCTGCTGCACGGCGTGGATCCGCAGGCTGAAGCCGGCGTCTCCAGCGTCGAGCGGCACCTGCTGCAGGGACGCCTCGCCGACCTGGAGCCCGGTTCGCGAGCCATGATCGTCGGCCGCGTGCTCGCGTGGCAGATCGGCGCGGAGGTGGGCGACGAACTCACGGTGCTCGTGCCCGGACGCGACATGCTGGTCTCCGGCGGTCGACCGGCGTTGCAGACTTTCACCGTCGTCGGCGTGTTCGAGGTGGGGTTGCAGGACACCGATGCTTCGCTCGCGCTGGTCGCGCTCGCCGACGCTGCGGACCTCACGGGCTCGGCCGACGCGACACCCGCCGGGCTGCGCGTACGCTTCGACGACGTCATGAGCGCACCCGGGCGCACCGGCGAGCTCCGCGCCGCGGTGGGCGAGGGGCTGCAGGTGCGCGACTGGAGCCAGGAACACTCGGCCTACTTCCGCGCCATCCGGATCGAGAAGACGATGATGAGCCTGATCCTGCTGCTCGTCGTCGCCGTGGCCGCGTTCAACATCGTCGCGGCGCTCGTCATGGTGGTCAACGAGAAGCGCGCGGACATCGCCATCCTGCGCACGCTCGGACTCGCGCCGCGCGGCATCGTCGGCGTGTTCCTCACGCAGGGCCTGGTGATCGGCACGATCGGCACGCTGCTCGGGCTCGCGCTCGGCATCGTCGTCGCCGCGAACGTCGGCACGATCGTGCCCGTGCTCGAGCGCGCGTTCGGGTTCCACGTCATGGACCCGTCGGTCTACTACATCACCGCGATTCCCTCGGAGCTGCGTGCTTCGCAGATCGCGGCGATCACGCTAGTCGCGTTTGCACTGACCGTCGTCGCGACCGTGTACCCGGCGGTCCGTGGCGCGGCGACCGAGCCGGCAGAAGCGTTGCGGTACGAATGAGATGGCGCTGCAGGCTCCCTTCGAACTGCGGATCGGGCGGCGCTACCTGCGCTCGACCGGTAACCGTTTCCTGTCGTTCATCTCCGCGATCTCGATGGTCGGCGTCGCGATCGGAGTGGCCGTGCTGATCGTCGTGCTGTCGGTCATGAACGGCTTCGAGCACGAACTGCGCGCGCGCATCCTGAGCCTGACGTCGCACGCGACGATCACCGCGTTCGGCGAGGGGCTCGCGGCGTGGCCGGAGCTGCGCGCCGAGGCCCTGCAGAACCCGCGCGTCGCGGCAGTCACCCCGTTCGTCGAAGGCGAAGTGCTGCTGATCGCCGACCGGCCCGGCGGCGCCTCGAGCGCGGCGACGCTGCGCGGCGTCGACCCCGAGCTCGAAATGCAGGTGTCCTCGCTGCACGAGCGGCTTACGACCGGCTCGATGCAGGCGCTCGGCCCGGGTTCCTTCGCGGTGATCCTCGGCGCGGAACTCGCGGCGCAGCTCGGCGTGACTGCGGGCGACGCGGTCGTCGTGGCGGTCGCCAAGGGACACGTGACGCCGGCCGGCGTCGTGCCGCGACTGCGACGGTTCACGGTCGCGGGCCTGTTCCGTTCCGGCATGTACGAAATCGACGCGACGCTCGCCGTCGTCCACATGGGGGACGCGGCGCGGCTGCTGCGACTCGGCCGCAACGTCTCGGGGCTGCGGCTCGCCGTGAAGGACCCGTACGAGGCGCCGACCGCGGTGCGCGAAGTCGCCCGGGCGCTCGGCGGCGGGCTGTACGTCGAGGACTGGACGCAGCGCAACGCCAACTTCTTCCGTTCGATCGAGCTCACCAAGCGCATGATGTTCTTCATCCTGCTGCTCGTCGTCGCGGTCGCCGCGTTCAACATCGTCTCGACGCTGGTCATGGCGGTCAAGGACAAGCAGCCCGACATCGCGATCCTGCGCACGATCGGCGCGCGGCCGGCGAGCATCCTCGCGGTCTTCACCACGCAGGGCACCGTGATCGGGCTGCTCGGGACGCTCGCCGGCGTCGCGCTCGGCACGCTGCTGTCCGTCAATCTCGAGTCGCTCGTGCACGGGCTCGAGCGCCTGTCCGGCATCCGCTTCATGGACGCGAGCGTCTACCTGATGAGCGACCTGCCCGCGCGCGTCGAGCCGCGCGACGTGGCGATGATCGCCGGGACGGCGTTCGCGCTCTGTTGTCTATCCACGGTCTATCCCGCCTGGCGCGCGGCGACCACCGATCCCGCGAGGGCGCTGCGGCATGACTGACCAACCCATCCTGGC
>DASSJN010000083.1:0-8181 GCA_035691185.1 Steroidobacteraceae bacterium | reverse complement strand
CCGGCGTCGGCGCCGGCACCCGACCCGGCTGCGCCTCGGCGACGTCGTCGATTCCTGGCGCGTGATCGGGCTCGAGCCGAATCGGCGGCTGACGCTGATGATGGAAATGAAGGGACCGGGCGCGGGTGTGCTCGAGTTCGTGGTGCAACCGCAGCCCGATGGCGGCTCGAGCGTCGCCGCCACGGCCTACTGGCATCCTGCGGGCGTGCCCGGGCTGCTCTACTGGTTCGCGCTCGTGCCGGCGCACCTGTTCGTTTTCGACGGCCTGACGCGGTCGATCCTGCGGCGGGCGGCACGCCGGGCCGCCGCCATCAAGAGTTGACCGCTCACTCCTCCGCGGCGGCCTCTTCCTCTGCCGGCACCGCGGTGCCGAACCGATAGCGCAGGGACAGCGCGACGTAGTTGACGTCGTAGTCGTACGGGTCGACACCGAGGCCGAGCAGCGTCGGCAGCACGGCGGGCTCCGACTGGAATTGCCAGTCCCGCGTCTCGAGCGACTCGAACCACCACGTGAGCACCACGTCGGCCCGCGGACTGAAGCCGTAGCTCAGGTCGGCCTTCAGGGAACTCAGCCGGCTGTCGGCCGGCGGGAAATTCCCCTCGCCGACGCCTTCGATCGACTGGCGCGTCTTGCCGTCGCCGAACGTGTAGTCGAGGTCGAGCCTGATCTTGTCCGTGAACCGGGCCGTGACGCCCGCGCCGTAAGTCTCGTAGTCGTCCTGCACGTGGCCGCGCCAGTCCGGCCAGCCGAACACGCTGCTGTTCTTGGTCTTCGAGTCGATCTTCTCGTGCGTCGCGGAGGCGTATGCCGAGATGTTGTCACTGACCGTCCAGTTGAGGTCGATGCCGAATCGACGGTCCAGCCCTGCCACCAGGCCCATCTCCGACTGCAGGTAGCTGTCGTCGCCGTAGTACACGCTCATGCCGAGCGAGACCGGCAGCGAGCCGACCGCGACGTCGGCGAGCAGCTCGCCGTAGGCGCGGTAGCGGTACGCCTGGTTGTACTTGCGCATGAGCGGGTTCTGGCCGTACTCGGCGAGGCCGAGGTCCGCGTCGTAGTTGTCGGGGTCGCGTTCCTCGACGCCGCCCTTGACCACGAAGCCGAGCCAGCCGCTCGGCCGGTACTGCGCGCGGCCGTAGCCGTCGAGCAGTTCCTCGCTCGTGACTTCCTGGCGCGTGCCCGTACGGTCGGTCTTGCGCCACTCTCCGCCCACACCGACGGTGAGGTCGTCGTACACCGCGTAATCCGCGCTGCCATAGGCACGCGTGCGCTCGAAGCCGTAGACGGGGTTCACGCGATCCTCGCCGACCGGGAACAGGTCGGTGTGCACGATCGACGTGAACGCCCCCTGCCGGCTGTCGTTGTCGCGCTCGTCGTAGGCGACGGCGCCGCGCAGGCGCAGCCGGTCGACCGGGCGCGCGCTCAGCGTCACGTCGGCACGCGTGACGCTGACGTCGCCGTCGAGGTTCGAGAACGGCAGCGCGTCGGTCGCGATGTTCGGGTTCAGGGTGTAACCGACGAAGCCCGAGTCCTGCGTACCCTGCCCCATCGCGGCGGACACCGTGATGGCGGTGTTGCCCGGCAGTCCATACCAGCCCGCCGAGAGCGCGAACTCGTTGTAGCTGTTGTCGGGTTCGAGCGCCATCGCCCCGGCTTCGCTGCCGGCGGGTCCGGTGTACGGGTTCTCGAACCGGAACGACTCCGCCTTGGAGTCGTAGATCGAGCCGTAGTACCCCCCCTGCGCGAACCAGCGCGCGCCCTGGTAACGCACCGACGCATTGAAGCGGTCGGTCGCATCGTCGACCGGGCGCAGCAGTTCCATCGCGCCGCTGCCGAACGAGGCGTACTTGCGTCGCGTACCGCTGCGCTCGTCGCGCTTGTAGTCGAGCGCCACCGTCCAGCCCTGGCCCAGGAAGAAGCTCCCGAACAGCCCGTAGCGATCGCGGTCGTAGCCCTCCTCGACGCTGCGCAGGCTGGTGCCGAGCATGGTCATGTCGCCGGTCGAGCCGGCGCGGACCCAGTCGCCGGGCAGCGTGAGGTCGCGGCTGCCGGTGCCGGAGAAGATCGTCGCGCCGGTGTCCGAAATCGTATGCGGGACGCGGTCGTACGACAGCCCGAACTCGTACGCGCCCTGCTTGCCGCCTTCGATCACGGCCGAGCGCGAGTCGAGCCCGAGGTCCTGCAACGAATACTCCAGCCGGTAACCCGACTCGAGCGCGACCCCGCCCTCTGCGCCGGCGACCACGTAGCCGCCGTCCTCGTCGAGGCCCGTGTAGTCGCCGAACTTGGCGCTGGCGTCGTCGACGTAGCCGCCGCCGAGCTGCACCTCGGAGCCGTAGCCCTTCGGGAACGGGCACTTGCTGCACGCCCACTTCGAGGTGTCCGGCGGCGCGGGCGCTTCCTGGGCCGGCGCGGCAGGCACTTCCTGGGCCTGCGCGGTGATGCCGGCAGCGACCAGCACGGCGACGACGGCGAGCGAGAGGACCTGGCTTCTGCGTTGTTCCATGGGAATCACCGTGTCAGCGACGAACCCGACGGGTGGTTCGAGCCGTGGACTTGCGTGTGGCAGTTCATGCAGTTGCCGAGCGCCAGCGCCGTCGCGGGTGAACTGCCGCCGGGCAGTGCCTGCGGGCCGTACGCGAAGCTCGGGTGACCCTGCTGCGAATGGCACGACTGGCAGAGCAGCGGGCCGCGCAGCTTGACCATGCCGCGGTTCGAGGAGCCATGCGGCGCGTGACAGTCGGCGCAGTTCTCCGCGACCGGCTCGTGTTCCCATAGCATCGGGCCGCGCTTCTCGGCGTGGCACTCGTAGCAGGTCTCGTTGATCGTCGCGCGCACGAGCTGCTTCTCGGCCGTCGTGCCGTGCGGCGCGTGGCAGTCGCTGCAGGCGAGCTTGGCCTGCCGCACCGGGTGCGAGAACGGTTTCGTGAACTGGCCGCGCTCGGCGACGTGGCACGTGAAGCAGACGTCTGCCTGCGTGGCGCGCGCGAGCACCGCGTCCTTCGCCTGGTGGCTGTCGTGGCACGCGGCACAGGAGACGTCGTTCACCTCGTGCGGGCCGATGTGCCAGGCCGCGGCCTCGCCTTTCTCGTGGCACCCGAGGCACATCGCGTTCTGGACGCGGACGGGCGTCTCGACGTCGCGGCCGAAACGGATCATCGGAGCACGGGTCTCGCCTTTCTTGACGCGCTTGGTGTGGTTGCCGCCGGGGCCGTGGCACGCCTCGCACTGCAGCTGGCCTTCGCCGAACGGCGTGCGCGCATCATGGGGCTGCGCGTGCGCCGTGTGGAACACGTCGTTGACCTCGGGCCCCTCGTGGCAGCTCAGGCACGTGTCGGCACCCTTCGCGCTGTAGGTCGCGCCGGCGTTCGGCGCATCGGCCGGCACTTTCGCGAGCGCGAGACCCGGCCCGAGGAGCAGCGCCAGTGCCAGGGCGCCTCGCTGGAACGCTCGAGATAGCTTCATGACTGTGCGTCCGTCCTGAAAATAGCGCGACATCATTCGTTGTACCGGAACTCGTCGACCCCGTGCTCGACCTTGACGTCGGCCGCCTCGCCCTCGCCGTGGCAGTCGCCGCAGGTCTCGGTCGGGGCACCCGGCGTAGTGCTGTCGGCGGCCTTGACGGCGTCGAACGAGCCGCCGTTCAGCTGCATGTGCTGCCTCGCCGTGTCGCTGGTGTGGCAGGACGAGCACGCCGCGCTGGCAGGCGTGATCGCGACGTCGTCGGCCGGCGTCGAACGATCCGCACCGGCGTCGATCGTCGTGGCGATCGCCGTCGTCGAGTCGGGCGGATAGTACGTGCCGGGCAGGTGGCAGCCTTCGCAGTTCTCGAGCATGCCCGGGTACTTCACCGTGCTGAAGTCGTGCGCGGTGTTGCCGAAGCCGCAGACCGTGTAGCCCGCCCCGCCCATGGAGACCCCGGCGTGGATCGCGTGGACCATGAACTTGAGGTCGATGGCCTGATCGTCGGTCCCCAGGTCGGTCACGCATTCCGAGCCTGCCACGCGCCTGGAGACGTCGGTCGCGTTCGGGTTGTGGCACGTCGCACAGAGTTCGACGTTGTCGACGCGGTTGTTGCCGTGCAGCGCGAGTTGCTCGTGGCAGTCGTTGCACTTCGCGAGTTCGACGATCGGGCGATACTCGACCGGCGCCGCATCCGTGATCGCGAAGTTGATGCCGACCGACGGCACCGGAACCGTCTCGAGGTCCGCATCGTCGTCGACGTTGACGCCCGGGTGGCCTTCGAGCAGGGCGGAGCCCGAGCCGGTCGCGCCGGCCGGAATCGCAACCGCCGAGGTGGCCTTGAACGCCCCGGGGATCGTCGGGTCGGCGACGCCGTTCGCCTTGAAGTCGACCCGGATCGGCTGCGCGGGGGCGCCGGTCGTCGCCGTTGCCGAGCCGCTGCCGGTGTTGGTGAAGTCCGGCCGCGTCGAGAACGCGACGTCGACCACGAGCGTGCCGGAGGCGTTCTGGAACGGCCCGTTCGCCGCCTTGATGTCGTACGGCACATTGCCGTTGGTCGGGTCGACGACGCGGATGGTCACGGTCGGGAACTCGCCGGGGGCGGTACCCGTGATGCCCAGCACTTCGTACTTGAACTTCGCCGCGGCGACCTGTTCCGGAATCTGGTGCGCCTGCGCGACGCCCAGGATGTCGGCGTTCGCGCCGTGGCACGCGGTGCAGGTATCGTCCGTCGCGGCGATGCCGCCGTGGTTCGCGCCGGTCGCGAAATTCACGTTGTCGTGGCAGGAACCGCACGACGCCCGGTTCACCGTCAGGCGCCAGTTGTCCGCCTGCGGCGTGTCGGCGTCGCTTTCCTCGTGGCAGGTGGTGCAGTTGCGCGTGTCCTGCGGGAAGACCACCTCGCTGTAGTCGTTCCACGAATTGCGGTTGCCGAAGATCCCGTAGTGCCCGCCGGCTTCGACGCTCGGCAGCGTCTCGCCCGAGTGGATCCTGTGGATCAGGACCTTGAAGTCGAGCGTGTTGCCGGTCTGCGCGTCGACCGAGAACGCGTCGTGGCACATCACGCAGTACGGCAGGTCGAAGCGCGCGCCGCCGTGCACGACGAGGTTGTCGTGGCAGGCATTACAGGTGTCGTTGTCGACGATTTCGCGGCCGGACTGCGCAATCGGCGTGCCGGTGACCGGGTTGAACGTCATGACGGCGTTGTTGGCCGGGACGGGCGGGCTGCCGAGCCGGATCTCGAGGCCGACACGGTGCGGCAGGCTGCCGTCGAACGGGATCGCCGGGTCGTCTTCGAGGCCTTGCGCGAACTTGTAGGTGTAGACGCCGTTGCCCTTCTCGGTCCAGACGCCCGACGTCGCCGTCTCGGTGTAACCCTGGCTCGCGGGACCGGTGCCGGTGACGGCGTCCGCCGGGTCCGGCGCCGGCGTGCCCGGGAATTCCTCGATCCGGCGCGTGATCGCGTGCCAGGTGCTCGAAGCGCCGTTCTGCGCCGGCTCGAGACGAGCGAGCACGAAGCGAATGCTGTCCGCGGGGAGGCCCGTCAGCGAGAAGTTGCGGTCGTCCTTGAGGTAGACCTCGACCTCGGGCTTGCCGTCGTCCGGGACCGTGACGCGCTGGATCGAGCTCACGATCTGCGTGGCGGCCGTGACCGGGATGTTCGCGCCGGTGCCGGGCTGCGGCGGGAACTCGCCGTCCGGCGTCGTCGGGCGCTCGGCCTGCTTGCCTTCGTCGCCGCTGCAGCCGGCGAGCCCGAGCCCGCACAGCCCGAGGCTCGCGAGCAGGACACCGTGTACCAGCGCGATCCGATTCGTACGCATGGTTGTCATCTCTGGACTCCGGCCGCCCGCGGCGGCCCACGCAAAACCCTGGTTCGAAACGGCAACCCGGGCGTCGCATGGACGCCCGGGCCACGCGTCATTGTGTCGTGCACTGTCCGAACGGCAGCCGGCTGCAGTGCTCGACCTTCGTGTCGAAAGTCTGGCCCGCGCCGTGGCACACCGCGCACCCTTCGCTCGAGGAGGACGGCGTGAGCGTCTTCGGCTGCGCGAACCACCCGCCCTGCTCCTCCATGTGCGCGATCGCCTCGCTCGAGTCGTGGCAGCCCTTGCAGGTGCCCGCCGTCGCGGAGTCCGCCTTGTCGTCCTGCCAGGAGAGCGCCTCGGCGCCTTCTTCGAGCGTGGTGTTGGCGTCCACCGTCAGCGGCAGCGCAGCAGTGCGAGCGAGATTGAACGTGCCTTCGACGTGGCAGCCTTCGCAGCGCTCCAGCCTCTGCGGGTATGTCTCCTCGACACCCTTGTGGGCCCTGTGGATCAACGAACCCAGGGCGAGCGCGCCCAGGTTCTCAGGATTGTTGTTCTGGTCGAGCCAAGTGCCGCCGACGCTCGAGTTGTGGCAGACGGTGCAGATCAGCGGGTCGCCGGCGCGGCTGCCGCCGTGCGCCCTCACCCGCTTGTGGCAGGCCTCGCACTTCTCCTGCGCCACGAGCTGCGTGCGTGCGCCGCCCGAAAACCGGAAGGCGCTCTCCGGATGCGCCTCGCTGCCGTCGGGCATCTGGCGCCGGCCATTGAGCACGACCATCAGGCCGGTGCCGAGCGTCGCGTCGGCGAAGCCCGCCGGCAGCGCCTGCGACAGCGTGTAACTGAACGTGCCGTCGTCGTTGGCGACGACACTCGCCATGTCGGCGATCAGGTCGGCCTCGATCGCCTCGCCACGGTCGACCGCGTACTGACCGCCGGCCACGTCGGCGACGTTGTGGAAGTCCTGCGTCGACCAGGCGAAGTGGAGCCGCAGGCGGCCGGTCGTGATCGTCTTGACGTCGATCGGAGCGCCGTCGGCGTCGAGGATCTGGAACGTGACCGTGGGCGACTGGCCGACGGCCGCGTTCTCGATGTTCAGGATCTCGTAGGTGAACAGGCTGCCGTTCTCGATTTCCTTGCGCGCCTCGTCCTGCTTGTGCACCGCGAGCGTCTCCGCCTTGCCAGGGCCGTGGCAGCCGAGGCAGTCGCCGTCCTGGACGACGAAGTCCGGCGGCAAGGACGGGATGGCTGGGTGCTTGAACGAATAGGCGTAGCGGCCGGTCTGCGGGTCCGGACCCGTCTTCTGCAGCCCGGCGACGTGGCAGCCGCCGCACGCGGACGCCGTTACGGAGACGTTCCAGTCGTCACCTTGCGGGGCCTCCGGAGACTGCTCGTGGCAGGTCTCGCAGAAACTGATCGGCTGGGGGTACGTCACGCCGGACGTGTCGAACAGCGTGCCGTTGCGGCCGTAGACGACGTATGGCTGCGCACGGTCCCCGCCGCGGTGGATCGAGTGGGCCATGTAGGCCAGGTCGACCGACTCACCCGAGTCCGGATCGATCGTGCCGGGGTTGTGGCACACGACGCAGTACTCGACGCTGCGGCGCGGGCCGCCGTGCTCGGCGAAGCGCACGTGGCAACTCGCGCACTTCTGCGTCGCCGCGATCTTCTTGCTGCCCGCGGAGCCGCCCGATGGGACGAAGTCGAGGTAGGGATTGTCAGGGGCCAGCGCGCGGGCATCGCCGGACAGGTCGAGCGCAATGCTGAGCCGGTGGGTCCGGTTCGGTTCGTACGGCACCGCAATGGGCGCGGTGACCGTCGAGAGGTCGACGGCCGAGGCGTAGCGGTAACGGCCGGCGCCGAGGTCCGTCCAGCCGCCGGCCGCGCCGGTCTCGGTCGTGGCCTGGACCGCACTGGTCAGCACCGGGTTCGGGATGCTTGGCGTGCCGGCCTGGTTGACGTAACTCTGCCAGCGCGACGGCAGGCCGCTGCCGGCCGGGATGAGCTTCGCAATGCCGAGCCGCAGCGTCGACGCCGCCAGCCCGAGCACGTTGCCGCCGTGGGTCGTCTGGACCGTGATCTCGATCACCGGCTTGCTGTCGGTGACGGTCGCGGTGTCGATCGTCGCGACCAGTGTGCCGATGTCGGCGATCTGCTGCGCCGTGAGGCCCGCGCCCGTGCCCACGTCCTTGACGTCACCGCCGAGCGTGATCGGCACGTCCGAGGGGCCGGTCGGGCCGGTCGGGCCCGTCTGTCCGCCGTTCCCACCGGTGTCGCCGGGACCGCTCGGCCCGCCGCTGTCGCCCTCGCAACCAGCCAGCCCGAGCGTGGCGGCCAGCGCCAGCACCGCGACGAGTGAACCACGCGACCGCGCAAACCCACGCGCGCTTGAGAATTTCATCTTGCGTTCCCGAAAGT
>DASSJN010000082.1:0-13695 GCA_035691185.1 Steroidobacteraceae bacterium | reverse complement strand
CACCAACCTGCTCGACCGCCACGACGGCTCGTGGTTTTTCCTCGGGGAGATCTACACCGACCTGCCGCTGCCGCTCGACGAGCCGGTCACGGCCCACTGCGGCAGTTGCACGGCGTGCATCGACGTCTGCCCGACGCGGGCGATCGTCGCGCCCTATGAACTCGACGCGCGCCGCTGCATCTCCTACCTGACGATCGAGCACCACGGCGCGATCCCGCTCGAGTTCCGCGCCGCCATGGGCAACCGAATCTACGGCTGCGACGACTGCCAGCTCGTCTGCCCCTGGAACCGCTACGCGAAGCTGAGCGCGGAACCCGACTTCCGCGTCCGGCACGGGCTGGATGCACCGCGGCTCGTCGAGTTGTTCCGCTGGACGGAGCAGGAGTTCCTGCGCTGCTCGGAAGGCAGCGCGATCCGTCGAGTGGGCTACGAACGTTGGCTGCGCAACGTCGCCGTGGCGCTCGGCAATGCACCGCCCACCGAGGACGTCGTCTCGGCGCTGCGTTCACGCGAGCACGATCCGAGCGAACTCGTGCGGGAGCACGTGCGGTGGGCGCTGGAGAAAGTGACTAGCGGTTAGTGTCTAGCGGTCAGTCGGAGGCGCGCGCTGCGCGCTCTAACTAGACACTGGACACTATCCGCTGATCACTTTCTCAGGGGCGCCCTGCACTGCAGGTTGTCGATCAGCCGCGCCTTGCCGAGCCGGCCGGCCGCGAGCACGACGAGGTCCACTTCCTCGCCGGTGGGGCGATCGAGGCGGTCCGCGGTGCGCACTTCGAAGTAATCCGGGCGGATGCCCGCCGCCGTGATCGAGGCGAGGCCGCCCGCCTCCATCGAGGCGTAATCCGTGTCTCCGGCCTCGAGCCGACGCCGCACGGCGTCGAGCGCGCGGTAGATCGCGGGCGCACGTGCGCGCTCCTCGGCGCTCAAGTAGCGGTTGCGCGAACTGAGCGCGAGACCGTCCTCCGCCCGGACCGTGGGTGCGCCGACGATCTTCACGGGCAGGTTGAGGTCCTGCACGACGCGACGGATGACGGTGAGCTGCTGGTAATCCTTCTCGCCGAAGATCGCGACGTCGGGCTGCACGAGGCACAGCAGCTTCACGACCACGGTCGCGACGCCCTGGAAGTGACCCGGGCGGAACGCACCGCAGAGCACGTCGGTGAGCCCCGGTACGTCGACGACGGTGCTGCCCACGCTGCCCTGCGGGTACATCTCCTCCACCGTCGGGTGAAACAGCGCATCGACGCCGTATTCGCGAAGCAGGCTCTCGTCGTCGTCCGGTGTGCGCGGATAGGCGCTGAAGTCCTCCGACGGCCCGAACTGCAGCGGGTTGACGAAGATGCTCGAGATCACCCGCCGGCCGTGCAGGTGAGCCGCAGCCATCAGGCTCGCGTGCCCGAGGTGCAGGTTGCCCATGGTCGGCACGAACGCGATGCTCTCGCGACCGAGGCGCCAGTTCGTGACCAGCTCGCGCAGCTGCGCGATCCGCGTGATTGTCTGCATCGGGTTGGCCAATGGACGACGGCGTGCGTGCGAACGTTGACGGGAAGGGTCAGAAGCAGTGTTCCGGCGCCGGATACGCGCCGGACTTCACGGCCTCGTTGTAGGCCTGCAGTGCCGCGAGCGGGCTGTCGCGGCCCTGCTGGAAGTTCTGCACGAAGCGCGGTTTGCGCCCGGGCGTGATGTCGAGCACGTCGTAGAGCACGAGGATCTGGCCGTCCGTGTGGGGCCCGGCACCGATGCCGATCACGGGCACGTGCAGTTCCGCGGTGATCTCCTTGCCGAGCGCCGACGGAATGCACTCGAGCAGCACGACGTCTGCGCCCGCGTCCTGCAGCAGCTTGGCATCGCGCCTCATCTGCTCGGCCGCGGCTTCCTCACGCCCCTGCACGCGGAAACCACCGGTCTTGTGCACGGACTGCGGCCGCAGCCCGAGGTGTGCGCAGACGGCGATGTCGTGGCTCGCGAGGAATTCGACGATTTCGGCCTGGCCGGCGCCGCCCTCGAGCTTGACCATCTTGGCCCCGCCCTCCTGCATCAGCTGCACGGCGTTCCTGAGCGCCTGCTCGCGCGACGTGTAGGTCATGAACGGCATGTCCGCCATCAGGAACGGCCGGAACAGGCCGCGGGACACCGCGCGGCAGTGGTAGATCACGTTCTCGAGCGTGACCGGCACGGTCGTGTCGTGCCCCTGGATGACCATGCCGAGCGAATCGCCCACGAGCACGACGTCCGTGCCGGCCGCGTCGACCAGGGCCGCGTAACTCGCGTCGTAGCAGGTCAGGGAGGCGATCTTCTCGCCCTTCTCCTTCATCTGCCGGAGCGTCGAGACGTTGACGGGCGGGCGCGTGGAATCGCGCAGCTGCAATTGGGTGTACATGGAAGGGCTCGATGCCTTGCGCGAGGCCGCAAGGATGCAGCAGCGGCCCCGAAACTACAACGCTGGAATGTGCGGGCGGCTACAGCAAGCTCTTGAGCGGATTGAAGTAATGGCGGCCCTTGCGGGGCCGGACCACTTCGGCCAGCAGGCCCCGATAATCGTCCTGGTTGCCGATCGGGTCGATGTCCGCGGCGTTCACGATCAGCAGCGGCGCTGCGTCGAACTCGAGGAAGAATCGCGCATAGGCATCGTTGAGCCGCTCGAGGTAGCGGCGCTCGATCTGCTGTTCGTACGCGATGCCCCGTCGCGCGATGCGGTCGAGCAACACGTCGACCGGCGCCTGCAGGTAGACGACGAGGTCGGGTGCGGGCGCGTCGATCGCGAGCCGCGCGTAGACCTGTTCGTAGAGCGCGAACTCCTGGTCGTCGAGCGTCAGGCGCGCGAAGAGCCGGTCCTTGTCGAGCATGTAGTCGGCCACGCGCACCTTCTCGAACAGGTCCGCCTGGCGGATGTCCTGCAATTGCCGCGCCCGCTGGAACAGGAAGTGGAGCTGCGTCTGGAAGGCGACGCTCCTGGGGTCGCGATAGAAGCGTTCGAGGAACGGGTTGTCCGAATCCTGCTCGAGCACGAGTTCGCAGCCGAAGCTCCGGCCGAGGCGACGGACGAGGCTCGTCTTGCCCACGCCGATCGGCCCCTCGACGACGACGTACCGATGCGGCGTCGGGACGACGGGCTCGTCGTCGCGTTCCTGCCCTGCCGCGGAGCCGCGATCGGTCGTCGTCATCGTTCGATTCGCTCCAGTCCGCTCGCCTCGTGCCGACGCAAGAGGGCGCTCACTCTACCGACGCCCGGCACCTCGAGTGACGGACTGATGTCGCCGAGCGGAACGACGACGAATGCGCGCTCGGCAATTCCCGGGTGCGGGACCTGAATGGATTCCTGCTGCATGCGTGTCGTGCCGTGCACGAGCAGGTCCAGGTCGATCCGTCGCGGTCCCCAGCGCACGACGGGCGCCGCCCGGCCGAGCCGCGACTCGAGTGACTTGAGTTCGTGCAGCAGCGCCACGGCGTCGAGCCGCGTGAGCAGGCCCGCGACGGCATTGACGAAGTCCGGTTGCGCGACCGGGCCCATCGGGCGCGAGCGATACAGGTGTGATTGCACCACGAGCCGGGTGTCGGGCAGCTCCGCCAGTGCATCGAGCGCGCGCTCGACCTGGCGGCGCGGGTCGTCGAGATTGCTGCCGAGCGCGACGTACGCGGGCACCCAGCGCCCGGTCGATGCCGCTCGCGCCGCGCCGGGCGCCTGGGTCACGAAGCGGAAGCCGGGCCGGGCGGACGACGACGACGCGGCCGGCGACGCCGGCGGCTTTTCGTCGCCTCACCCGCGCGCTCGGAGGCGGGACGGGCCTCGACCATGTCGAGGCGATCGGACGCGGGCCGCTCCTGGATGTCGGTCCACCAGTCGGCCAGTTCACGCGAAACCTCGCCCGCCTCCGCGCGCAGCAGCAGGAAGTCGTACGCGGCGCGGAACCGCGGGTGCTCGAGCAGACGCAGTGCGCGGCGGCCCGCGCGGCGCTCGAAACGCGTCTGCATCATGACCAGCTCGCGCATCGGCAGCGAAAAGCGCTTCGGCACCGCGATGCGCTTGAGCTGTCGCGCCATGACTTTGTCGCACGCGTCGAGCAGCGGCTGGGGATCCTCCGGCAACGGGCCCTCCGGCGCGCGCAGCGCACGCAGGATCGCCGGCCAGAGCAGTACCGCGAACAGGAACGTCGGCGTGACGGATTTGTCGGCGCGCAGGCGCTCGTCGGTGCCCTCGAGGCCAATCTGCAGCAGCCGCGCACCGGCAGACTCCGGCGCCTCTTCCAGCGCCGTCGCCACGTCCGGCATCAGGTGCGGCAGCAGGTCGAGCCGGCAGAGCCATTCGAACGACGGCACCGCGTGCCCGGAGAGCATGAGCTTCATCGTCTCGTCGAAGAGGCGCGCGGGCGGCATGCGATCGAGCATGTAAGCCAGTTCGCCGAGCGGGCTCTCGGTGTCGGGGTGCAGCGTGAAGTCGAGTTTCGCGGCGAAGCGTGCGGCGCGCAGCATGCGCACCGGATCCTCGCGGTACCGCGTCGCCGGGTCGCCGATCAGCCGCAGCACCCGATTGCGCGCGTCCTCGACGCCGCCGACGTAGTCCCAGATCGAGTAGTCGTGGATGTTGTAGTAGAGCGCGTTGGCCGTGAAGTCGCGGCGCCACACGTCTTCCTCGATCGTGCCGTACAGGTTGTCACGCAGGATGCGGCCGTGCTCGTCGAGCACGCGGTGCTCGACTTCGTCGACGCCATGGTCCTCGTCCATCTCGGTGTGCGCCGCGCGGAAGGTGGCCACCTCGATGATCTCGTGGCCGAATCGCACGTGCGCCAGGTGGAATCGACGGCCGATCAAGCGGCAGTTGCGGAAGATCCGGCGCACCTCCTCGGGATGCGCGTCTGTCGCGATGTCGAAGTCCTTCGGCTGGATGTCGAGCAGCAGGTCGCGCACGGCGCCGCCGACGAGGAACGCCTGGAACCCGGCGTCCTTGAGGCGGTACAGCACCTTGAGTGCGCCGGGCGATATGTTCGCCCGCGAGACCGGATGCTCCGCCCGCGGCACGATCAGCGGTTGCGGAGGGCCGGCGGGGATGGGATCGGCCGCCTTGTCGGTGGAGCGCGACCGGAAGAATTTCGAGAAGGAAAACAAGTATTCGGCTTCCGCTGGACCGGTGAAAACGGCCGAGTATAATACGCGCCCTCCTCAGCGCCGGTGAGTCCAAACCGGCCCGGACACGCTCCCATCGTCTAGAGGCCCAGGACACAGCCCTCTCAAGGCTGGTACGAGGGTTCGAATCCCTCTGGGAGCGCCATCTATTTCTTCTGCATCGCCTCGACCTCGATCTCGAGCGCAATCTCGTCGGGCACCGCCGGCAGCGCATACGACATGCCGTAGTCCGATCGCTTGATCGCCGCGGTCGCATTGGCGCCGCACGCGGGCACCTTCGCCATCGGGTGGTCGGCACAGTGGAACGAGCGCACCTGCAGCGTCACGGGCCTCGTGATGCCCTTGATCGTCAGATTGCCGACGACCTCCTTCGGCACGTCGTTCTCGAACGTGACCTGGCTCGACTTGAACGTCGCGGTGGGGTGTTTCGCCACCTCGAAGAAATCTGCGCCACGCAGATGTTCCTCGAACTTGGGCACACCGGTCGCCACGGCGTTGGGATCGAACTCGACCTCGACCCGGCCGGTCTTCGCGGCCCGGTCGAGCGCTATGGTGCCGGTGCGCGCGGGAACCTTGCCGTGGAAGGTCGAGAAACCGAGGTGCTGGAAGGCGAACGTCGCGTGCGTGTGGTTGGGATCGATCGAGTACGTCGTCTCCGCGGCCCGGACAGCCGCGCTGCTGCAAACGGCGGAGACGAGCGCCAGGGCGAGGAGCTTCTTCATGGTATTTCCTGCTGCTTGACGGTCGCGCGCACCGGGGCCGGCGCGCACGTTCCGTATTGACTTCCCGCGATGTACATCGTTCCTGGGTCAATCGAAAATACCGACCAGTTTCCCGAGCGACTCCCAGCCCAGGTAGACCGTGACCAGCCACGCAACGGCGCCCAGCGTCGCGAGCCACCTGGGGTAGGCATATCCCCCGAGCAGATCCCGCCGCCGCCATGCCACCCAGAGCAGGACCGCGACGCCGATCGGCAGCAGCAGGCCGTTGAACGCTCCTGCAAACACGAGCAGCGGCACGGGCGCCGCCCCCGCCGCAACGAAGAGGATCGTCGACAGCGCGATGAAGCCGACCACGAGTGTGCTGCGATGTCGCTCCAACCGCTCGCTGCCCGCGACGACGAACGACACCGACGTATACGACGCGCCGATCACCGATGTGATCGCGGCGGCCCACAGGATCACGCCGAACACCCGCAGGCCCACCTGCCCCGCCGCCGCTTCGAACGCCGATGCCGTGGGATTGGCGGGGTCGAGCGCGACCCCTGAGGCGACCACGCCGAGCACCGCGAGAAACAGGAGCACCCGCATGAGCCCCGTCACCAGCACGCCTGTCACCGAGGCGCGCGCAATCGCAGGGACCTGACCGGCGCCGCGCACGCCGACGTCGAGCAGCCGGTGCGCGCCCGCGTAGGTGATGTAACCGCCGACGGTGCCGCCGACGAGCGTGGTGATCGCGAGCATGTCGATCCTGTCGGGCAATACGGCATTGCGCAGGGCCGTGCCGACGGGCGGCTGCGAGACGAGCGCGACGTAACCGGTCATCACGATCATCACCGTCCCGAGCAGGACCACCAGTCGATCCATGGCAACGCCGGCCCGCCTGGACAGGAACAGGCCGATCGCCACGAGCGCGGAGGCGGCGCCACCCCACTTCGTCGGCAACCCCAGCATCGCATCGAGCCCGAGGCCGCAGCCCGCGACGTTGCCGACATTGAACACGAACCCGCCCAGCACGACGAAGAACGTCAAGGCGTGACCGAGGCCCGGCAGCACGCGGTTGCCGAGTTCCGGCGCGCGCAGGCCCGACACGCCGATGATCCGCCAGACGTTCAACTGCAGCGCGACGTCGATCAGGATGGAGACGAGGATCGCAAACGCGAAGGCGGCGCCGAGTTGCGCCGTGAATTGCGTGGTCTGCGTGATGAAGCCCGGGCCGATGGCGCTCGTCGCCATCAGGAACATCGCGCCGAAGAGCCGGCGATCGCGATTCGTCGTGTCGGCCGTCAACCTTCCGCCCGCAACCTGGCGACCTGCTCGGGTTTGCCCCAGCGCTGGTAGAGTTCGATGAGCCTGAGCTTGCCGCGCTCGGCGAGGTTGGGGATGGGCGCCACCTTGAGGCCTTCCAGGCTGTTCACGAGCAGCGGTTCGGCCTCCGCGTAGCGGCCTGCGCGCATGAGCGCCGCGCCTTCGACGTTCATCGCCGCAGAGACCTGCCAGCTGCCCACCGGCATGGCCGCCTGGGTCAACGTCGCGCGGGCACGTTCGGCGACCTGGCGCGCCTCCTCGAAGTGTCCGGTGCTGAGCAGCAGGTAGGCCTCGATGGTGAGCGTGCTGGCAAACTGCGGATGTTTCTCGCCCAGCGCCTTGCGGCGGATGGCGAGCGCTTCGTCCACGAGCAGGCGGGCCTCGTCGTGCTTGCCCTCCTCGATGAGCCAGTAGGCGAGATTCGCCGCCGTGCCGCCGACCTGCGGATGCTCCGGGCCCAGGCCGCGACGACTGATCTCGAGCGATTCGCGCAGCGTCCGGATCGCGGAGGCGGACTCGCCCTTGGCGTACTCGACGTAAGCGATGTTGCTGAGGTTGAGCGCGACCGTCGGGTGACTCTCGCCGAGCCGCTTGCGGTTGATCGTGAGCGCGGCGCGATACGCCGCTTCGGCGTCGTCGTAGCGCTGCTGCGACTCCAGGATGAACGCCAGGTTGTTGAGCGTGTTGGCAGTGCCGGGATGGTCTTCGCCGTACAGTTGTCGCTTCATCGCGAGCGCCAGACGCGCGTGCGGCTCGGCTTCGTCGAACCGGCCGCTGTCGGCCAGCCCGAACGCGAGGCTGTCGATCGCCTGCGCAAGCGCAGGATGCGCGCCGCCGGGGTGCAGATCCTTCTGCATCGCGGCCGCCTCGCGCAGGTACGCGATCGCGGGCTCGTATTCGGCCTTTCGGTAGTAGTTCAGGCCGAGCGCTTCGAGGCTCGCCGCCACGTCCGCGTGCGGCTTCTTCCTGCCGTGGACCTTGCGGCGGATGGCGAGCGCTTCCTTCGCGAACGGTTCCGCATCGTCGTACTTGCCGGTTTCCCAGAGCAGCTGCGTGAGCTTGGAGAGCGTTTCCGCGACTTCGAGGCTCTTCCGCCCGAACAGCTGCTTGCGCACGACGAGCGCCTCGCGCAGCCGCTTCTCGGCCTCCGCGAACTCCGCCTTGTACATCAGGACTTCGCCGAGGTGGTTCAGGCTGTTCGCCACTTCGGCGTGCTCGGTGCCCCAGAGCCGGAGCCGGCGCTCGTACGCCTTGCGCACGAGCGACGCCGCCGAATCGTACAGGCCGAGGCTCGTGTACACCGTGCCCATCGTGTCCATGAGCGTCGCCTGGATCACCGGCTGTCCGGCCAGTTCCGTGTCGATGCGTGCGGCGCCCTTGTCCAGGATCTCGCGCGCCGTAATCTTGTTGCCGAGCGCCTCGCTCGGGTCCGACACCTTGAACAGGTCGACCATGAAGCGGGTCGTCTGCCGTGCTGTCTCGGCTTCGTTCTCGGCGCGAATGCGCTGGCGCTCCGCTTCGTTCCGGGCGAGCCACGCCGCCCCCGCGAGCGTGGAGGTGATCGCCATGCCGGCCACGGACGCGGCCGCGAGGAACATTGCCTGGCGGTGACGGCGGTGCGCCTCGCGCTGCTTGAGTTCGTCGAGCCCGACGCCGACCATGCCGGCGACGAGCTTGAGCTTGACGTCGAGCTTGCTGTCCTTGCCGGGGCGCAGGTCGGCCGCGATGGGCTCCACCGGCTCGTCGGTCAGCTGGCCGTCCGCGCCCATCCGGAAGATCAACGCGGGTGGAAAACACTCCTCGTCCGCCGTGGCCGGGTTCGCCGACGCGTGCGGCTCGCCGTCGACGATGACGGCGAAGATGCGATGGGCCTTGCCCAGCCGCTTGAAAGTCTTGATCTCCTCGTTGACCCAGCGGGACCTGGCGGACTTCCTCGAGCAGATGACCAGCTGGCAGGCCGACTGCTCCAGCGCGGCCGTGAGGATGTCGCCGAGGCTCGTGGCCGTGGCCAGCTCGTCACGATCGCGGAAGACGGGTGCCAGACGCGCCGGTACGGGGCCGAACGGCGTTTCCTTGCCGACCAGCCGCTTCGGCAGCTTGTAGGTCTCGAGCGATCGATGCAGCCACTGTGCCCACTGCTCGTCGGCGTGGCTGTAGCTGATGAACGCGCGGTACCTGAACTGCGGTGTCGTGGGTGCGTCCATCGCGTCAGTTGAGCCTGAGCCCTTCCTTCTCGTCGATCGAGCGTTCGCGGTGGATCAGGATCCACTCCGCATGCTCCTCCAGCGCCGCGTCGCCCAGCACCTTGAGCAGGCGGCGTCGGTCCGCGTCACTGTCCGCCTCGTCTATCCGGCGACGCGCGTTGCGGAAGATCCTGTACATGAACTCGTACTGCTTGATCAACTCGGCCTCGGCCGTGCTTTTAGCATAGGACTGGCGCAGCCCGACGACGAACAGCAGCACGCCCAGCGTGTAGACCACCGGGGTACCGACGCTCTCGGGGATTGCGGACCCGACGAACAGCAGCGCAGCCAGGCCGGCGATCGTGAACCAGACGCCGAGGCGGCCGACCTTTTCTGTCGTCTTGTGCTCCCGGACACGCTGTCCCGACTTCCTATGGTAGTAGCCGAGCTGCCCGGAGGCATCGTCACCGATCCATTCCCGGAGCGCGAAGTCGAGCCCCGCGCGCTCGAGGTGCGGGTGGGCGTCGCACTCGGTACCGGCGACGCGCATGACGTTGCGGATCCAGCCGAGCTCGGTGTCCTGCATCTGCAGGAAGTTGTCGTGCGCGAACTTGGTCACGTTGCCGCTCGTGACGCCGGCCGCTGCCCAGTAGAACTGGACCCGAAGACCTTCCGCGAGCGTGCGGTAGTCGAGGTACTTGCGTTGCCAGCCGCCTCGCACGGCGAGCGCATTGATGCCGACCGACGCGAGCATCAGCGTGATGATGAAGGCGATGATGACCGGCGTCGCGTGGAGGTCGGAGTAGGAGATGTACCCGATACCGATCAACAGCGCGCAGACATGGCCGACCTTGAGCGTCAGCAGGAACTTCTTCTGGTAGTGGATCGCGAGCCAGTCGGCGGCGCAGAAGACCTGGTTGATGTCCCATAGACCGGGGGGCAGGTCGCCGGAGTGTTCCGGCGTCAGGAGGGGATAACACTCCCTGGCGATCGGGTCCGCGAACGCCTGCGCCTCGCGGCTGAACTCGTTCGCATGCGCGAAGACGCGACGGTGGCGCGCGGGCATCTGGGCCGTGCGCGGCGCATCCTCGTCCGTGGTGAACCAGAACGCATCGAGCGGCTTCAGGCCGTCTGCGGGCGACCCGTCGGCGCGGTCGCGCGAACAGACGACGTGGTACACGAGGTCGCTCTCGTCTTCGGTCAGGTTCAGCCGGCTCGCGGCGGCCCGCGGCGTGTAGCCCGGCATGTAGTCCTGATGGTGGAACTGCACGACCTGGCTCGTGCCGCCGAGCTGGTCGCTCGGCTTGCCGTCCCAGAGCGCGAGCAGCACGTGGCAGTGCGCGCAGAGGAACACGCCGAGTTGCGCGTATTGGCGGGCCCGGGCCGCCCCGACCTCCGCGATCGACTGCTCGCTGCTGCCCGGGGCGAGCGGCAGCTCGAACAGGTCCTGCGCGACGGCACACAGGTCGTCGAACTGCCGGCGGGACGCTTCGGTCTCGAAGTCCTGCTCGTACAGGGCGCGCGGCATAGGCAGGACGACGGAAAGCGGCATGCCGAGGGCGAGCGCTTCCTCAGCGACGAGACGATCCGCGCCCTCCGCGAGCGCCGTCATGACGACGATGATCCGGCTGGGGTACTCGTAACGCAGGCTGAACAGGCAGTCGCGCACCCGCGATCGAATCACGGGGAGTTCCGCGGGGACGAGGTCACGGTGGCCGGTAACCGCAACGACGATCGGGACACTGAAGCTGCGCGGGCCCGTCCTGCGTGTCGGGCCCGCGGTGAACGGCAATTCGACCGGTGCGGTGTATGCGGGGGCAGTAGCCATGCGTGCTGTCGATTGCTCAACCACCACGCATGCTACGCCTCTCCAGGTCTACCCCCGCTTCCTGTCGCCGCGCGGTCAAAGCCCGTCGATGAAGCCCGTGATGGGGATCGAAGGCTTGAACTGCTCGTCGTAGATGTAGCGGAAGACCTCGAGCAGCCTGGCCTGCCCCTCGCCGATCCGGTTCGCCGGATCGAGCGCATTCGGGGTCAGGCTGCCGACCAGCGACGCGAACGCCAGGTACTGCGTTTCGAACGCCTGACACGCGCGTATCTCGGTCGAATTCATCGGCTCGGTCGAGGACTCGACGCACTTGATCAGCTTGTCCAACGTAGTGTCATAGCTTTCCTGCAGGCTCGTGCAGGTCGCAGCTGACACCGGCGCACCCGTGCCGCCGTCACGATCGAAGCAGAGGTAGTCGTCGATCGTCGCGCCGAGGTCCTGGAACAGCGACAGCACGAGCCTGGCGAAGATCGAGTCCGGATAACGGACCTCGATTTCTCCCGTGTCGGGGTCCTGCACGCGTTCGGGCGCCAACTTGAAGCCGTACCCATACAGGGACCAGCGCGTTCCGGCTGCCGGCGGGTCCAGGGGGTCGCATCCGGTCTTGTTGACCAGCATGTCCGTGTGCTGGCGACCACCGCCCGGCAGGCCACCGACCGTCGTGAAACGTTCCGAGATCGTCAACAGGATGTCCAGGTTCGGGCCGGTGAGCGTATCGATCGTCGTTTCGCCGCCACAACCGAGCTTACGGCCGGGGATCAGGTCGCCAAGATGGAACTCGCCGACGAAGGTCTCGCGGAAACGAACCAGGTCGTCGGTGACCCCGAACAGCGCTCCGAACGTGTTCGTGTCGTCCAGCGCCATATACCGCGGTGAAATCAGCATGCGGGGCAGCGTCACGACACTCGTGACCTCCGGCGGCATGAGTTCCGCGACGTCGAGGAACAGCAACTCGGGGTTCAGCGGCATGCCGTCCGGCGAGTATTCCGTCGGGTCGTTGACGTCGTCGATGACGCGGCCGTCGGGGGCGAGGATCGCGCCGTCCTTGCATGCCGCCGGCTGGACGGCGAACGGCAGGCGCCGGCAGTCCGGAATGTTCTGGATCTCGAACACCACGAGGCCGCTCGGGCCGTCGTCGATGCGCACACCGGTCAGTGACGCCGCCGGGACGAAATTCCCATCCCCGCCGTCCGGCACGATCGGGCACGTGAGCGGATTGCCTTCCGTGTCGAAACCGCACTCTGCGCGCAAGTCCACTTCGATGCCGGGTGCGATCGAGATTCCTTCCGGCGCCGCCGTCAGCGTGGCTACCTCGGGCTGGCTCGGGCTCGGCGACGTCGACGCGATGAGCTGCGACGACGTGAATGCGAGCGGCGTCGTGGTAGTGAAGCTCGAGGCATCGATGTTCGACTGCAGCGACAGCAACCGGCACGCGCGACGGTCGCTGACGAACGTCGCGTGTGTCTTCAGGCTCGCACGGATGTCGTAGAGCGCCGTCGTCAACGGGCAGGACGACGGCGGCGGCGATACGAGATTAAGGCCGGTGTGGTTGATCACCGGCGTAACAGTGCTGTTCCAGGGAATCTCGCGCGACAACAGTCGGCCCGCGGAGGTCGCGACGAGCAGCCAGGTGCGCGAGTCGTCCGGCCAGACCTTCTGCAGCAGCGTTGCAGCCTGCAATTGCTCGCCGCCGCCCAGCCCCCACACCTTGCCCGCACCGAGCACGACCGGCAGGGCCTGCGGTATGTCCTTGAAGAACGTGACCTCCTTGCGCTCCTCCACGCCTATGACCCCGCCCTTGAGTTCGTCTCCGACCCACTGGCTGTGCGGGAATACCTCGGCGACATCGCCGTCGATCACGTTGAGGTCGATCAGTAGCGGGCGACCTGACGCGTATTCACGCGCGCAGAAGGTGCCCGCGGCGGTCGAGAACGACGTCCACCGCGAGACGGCATTCGGCGGGTCGCTCGGGCAGCCCCCCGTCACCACCTTGAACAGGCTGAATTTCGACTTCTTCTTGCCGGCGATCCAGAAGTCGCCCTTGAGGTCGAGCGTGAGCGCCGTGCAGATATTGTCCCTGTCGAAGGCAAAGACGGGATTGCCGCAATTGAAGAGTTCCTGACCGTCCACGGCATCCAGGGGCGGCGTCTTCTCGGGATTCGGCCAGTGCCGAATCGCGTTGCGGTCGAGGCAGAACATGCCAAGCGTCGAAGTATTCACGCACGTGGTGAACGTCGTGCCCGACACGGCCTCGTAGTCCGCCGCAACCCAGGGTTTGACCGCGGTCTCGGCGTCCATGTCGATCGCGACATTCGTCGCACCCGTCCGGTCGATCACGTCGACGCGATCGAGTTTCTGCTCGGAGAACTCGCTGAGCGTGGCCTGCCCGTTGGCGACAGCCGCGCTTCCGACACATACCACCGCGAGGACGCCCGCGAGGATGCGACGAACGATGAATACATTCCGGCTGACCAAAGCCATGACCTTCCCTCCTCGTCCAAGCCGTTCTGTGCGGCTTTGGATATGAATCGAC
>DASSJN010000081.1:0-5870 GCA_035691185.1 Steroidobacteraceae bacterium | reverse complement strand
GCGACGATAGAGCTCGAGGCTCGAGACGGCGTAATACGCCATCTGCGGCAGCAGGCGACCGACGTTGATGCTGTTCGCCGAGGAGAGCAGCAGCTCGCGGGCGAGCGCGGGGTCGACGAATGCATCCTTGACCATGCGCTGACAGTCGTCGAACGAGCCGGTGACGGCGAGCGTGCGGACGTTCCGACCCCAGCAGGCCAGTTGCCTTTCCTGTCGCGGCGAGACCAGCCCCCGGGGGTACAGCACGACGACGTCGACCCACGGGCGTCGATAGAACGCCGCGGCGACCGCCCCGCCCGTGTCGCCCGAGGTAGCGACCAGGACGGTCATGCGGCGCGGATCCCTGCGCGGGACGCGCTCGAGCGTCGCGGCGAGAAATCGCGCACCGAAATCCTTGAACGCGGCCGTCGGGCCGTGGAACAGCTCGAGCACGGAGAGCGGACCCGGCGCGCCGGAGACTTCGACGGCCGGCGCGGGGAAATTGAAGGCGTCGTCGACGATCGCCGGAACGAGTTCCGAGATGACGTCGCCCTGGGCGAACGGCCGCAGCAGCACGCGCGCGACCGCACGGATATCCTCTGCGCCTTCGAACGCGCCGGGTTCGAGCCGCGGCATCGCGGTCGGCACGTACAGCCCGCCGTCCGGCGCGAGGCCCTGCGCAATGGCTTCGCTCAGCCGGACGCGGTGCGGGGCATCGCGTGTGCTCTGATACAGCATCAGTCCCCTACCACGCGCGCACCAGCCCGGTCGATCGTCGACACCCAGCTGTCGGTGTCCAGCCCGTGCCGCGCGAACGCCTCGACCATCCCCGCACGAACCTTCTCCGCGTCCGCCTCGTCCGCCCAGGCGAAGACGGTGGGCCCCGCGCCCGAGATCGACGCGCCGAGCGCACCCGCGCCGAGGGCGGCCTGCTTGACCTCGGCAAAGCCCGGGATGAGCACCTGGCGCTGCGGCTCGATCACGACGTCGAGCAGCGACTCCCGGATCAGCGCGAGGTCATTGCTGAAGCAGCCGGCGAGGAACCCGGCAAGGTTGGCCTGCTGCCAGATCACGTCCGCGAGCGGCACCATCTTGCTCAGGATCGCGCGCGCCTCGCGCGTGGGCAGCACCATGTGCGGGTGCACGAGCACGCAGCGGATCGACTCCGGTACCGGAATCTGCTTGACGAACGGGTTGTCGATGCCGACCGTCAGCACGAGGCCGCCGAACAGCGACGGCGCAATGTTGTCGACGTGGACCGAACCGCTCGCGACGGCCTCGCCCTGCATCGCGTACTTGAGCAGCTGCGTACGGTCGAGCGGCTCGTCGACGAGCGCGGCAGCGGCGACGATGCCGGCCACGGCCGACGCCGCGGAACCGCCGAGCCCGGACCCCAGCGGGATGCCCTTGTCGATCTCGAGCTCGAACCCGAACGGCAGGTCGAGGTCCTTCTGCAGCGCGAGCACGGCCATGCCGGCCGTGTTCCGTTCCGCCTCCCACGGCAGGTCGACGTGCACGCCGGTGATCGCGCGGATGCCCACGCCCGGCGCGGGCCGGCGACTCGCGCGCACGCGGTCGCCGAGCGCTGCGACGGTGTGACCGAGGATGTCGAACCCGACGGCGACGTTGCCGACGCTGGCGGGTGCGAACGCGGTGGCCGATGCACGGCCCTCACCCGGGCTGCGCCCGACCTCTCCCGCGGGTGCGGGAGAGGTGGAGCGAGGAGAGAGGCCCTCACCCGGGCTGCCCTCACCCGCGCTTTGCGCGACCTCTCCCGCTCGCGCGGGCGAGGCAAATCCGGCCGCCGTCACAGCTTGGCCCCCAGGTACGCGCAGACGCGCAGCAGGTCCGCGAACACGCCCGCGGCGGTCACGTCCGGCCCGGCGCCCGGGCCCTGCACGATCAGCGGGTTCCTGTCGTAGCGCGCCGTCTGGAAGCGCACGATGTTGTCGGTGAGCGCGATGTTCGCGAACGGGTGCGACTTCGGCAGCTCGACCAGGCCGACCTGCGCCTTGCCCTCGCAATCGACCGATCCGACGTAGCGCAGGACGTGGCTGCGGCCCGAGGCATCCTCCAGTCGCCGCAGCATGATCGAGTCGAAACCGGCGAGGCGCTCGAGGAACTCCTCGATGCCGCAGGCCGAAAGCTCGGCCGGCACCAGGCTCTCGACCTGGACCTCGCCGAGCTCGGTGCGCAGACCCATCTCGCGCGCGAGGATGATCAGCTTGCGCGCCACGTCCATGCCGGAGAGGTCGTCGCGGGGATCCGGTTCGGTGTAGCCGAGCGACTTCGCCTCGCGCACCACGTCCGAGAACGACCGCTTGCCGTCCCAGGTGTTGAACAGGTAGGCGAGCGTCCCCGAGAACATGCCCTCGATCCGGCGAATCTCGTCACCGGTTTCGCGCAGGTCACGCAGCGTCTGGATCACGGGCAGGCCCGCGCCTACGGTCGCCTCGTACAGGTAATGCGAGCCCGCGGCACGACGCGCGTCCTTGATGCGCTGGTAGTCGCCGTAGGCCGCGCTGTTCGCTCTCTTGTTCGGCGTGACGACGTGGATGCCCTCGGAGAGCCAGTGCGCATAGTGCTTCGCGACTTCGGCGCTCGCCGAACAGTCGATGATCACGGCATGCGGGACGTGGTCCGCGTGCACGTGGTCGGCGAAGCGGTCGAGATCGATCGGGTCGCCGCCCGCCCGGTACTCGTCCCGCCAGCGCGCGAGGTCGATCTCGCCCTGCGCGAGACGCATCGTCTTCGAGCCCGCGATCGCGCGGATGCGCAGATCGAGCTTGAAGTCGCGCTCGAGCCGCGCCGCCTGGCTCGCGATCTGCCCGAGCAGCGAGCTGCCGACGAGGCCCGGGCCGATCAGACCGATCGAGACCGTATGGGCGGAGAGGTAGAAGCTCGAGTGGACGGCGCGCAGCGCGCGCGCGCTGCCCTTGCCGTCGATGACCACGGAGATGTTGCGTTCGGACGCGCCCTGGGCGATCGCGCGCACGTTGACGCCGGCCGAACCGAGCGCCTGGAACACCTTTGCGGCTACACCGTGCGCGCCCGCCATGCCGTCGCCGACCACCGCCAGGATGCTGCAGCCGTGGTCAAGCTCGACGCTCTGTATCTGGCCCTCGCGCAGTTCCGGGTCGAACGCCCGGCGCACCACGCGTTCGGCGCGTGCGGCCTCTGCCTCGGGCACGGCGAAGCAGATGGAGTGCTCCGAACTGCCCTGCGAGATCAGGATGACGGAGATGCCCTCCTCGCGCAGCGCGCCGAACAGGCGGTGCGCCGTGCCCGGCACGCCGATCATGCCGGCGCCTTCGAGGTTGACGAGCGCGATGCGGTCGATGGTGGTGATGCCCTTCACCAGCGGGTCGCGCTCGGACCGGTCGTGGATCAGCGTGCCCGGCCTGTCCGCCGCGAACGTGTTCCTGATCCAGATCGGGATGCGCTTCTGCACCGCCGGGGCCATCGTGGCCGGGTGGATGACCTTGGCGCCGAAGTACGCGAGCTCCATCGCCTCGTTGTACGACAGCGTGGCGATCACCTGCGCCTCGGGCACGAGCCGCGGGTCGGCGCTCAGCACGCCGTCCACGTCGGTCCAGATCACGATCTCGCACGCGTCGAGCAGCGAGCCGAAGATGGACGCCGAGTAGTCGCTGCCGTTGCGGCCGAGCGTGGTCTGCAGCCCGTGCGTGTCCGTGGCGATGAAGCCCGTGACCACGAGCGTGCCGACGAAATCGCCCGCCACGAGTTCGCGCAACTGGGCGCGCGATTGCTCCCAGCGCACGCCCGGGCCCATCGGGCCCCACTCGACCAGCAATGCCCGGCGCGCGTCGAGCCATTGCACGTGCCCCGCAGCCCGGCGCCGCAACAGGCGCGCGAACATCCGTGTCGACCAGAGCTCGCCGTAGCCTGCGATGAGGTCGCGCATCGTCGTCGACGCACTGCGGACCAGGCGCACGGTCTGCAGGATGCCCGCGATGTCGCGCAGGTCGACTTCGAGGCCTGCGACGAATTCGTCGTAGAATTCCCCCGCCAGCAGTTCGGAGGCGATGCCGATGTGGCGTTGGTGCAGTTCCTGCAGGCGGTCCTCGAGCGTCGGGGAGCCCTGCTCGGCGAGCGTGATCAGCGACAGCAGCGCGTCCGTGACGCCGCGGCACGCGGACAGCACGACGGCCTTGCGCGGCGCCGGGTCGGCTTCGATGATGCGCGCGACGCGTTCCATGCACGCCGCATCCGCGACGCTGGACCCGCCGAACTTGTGAATTCTCCAGGCTTGCACGATCGGGAACTCGCTTTATCAGACGCCCACCGGACGACGGGCCCCACCCGGTGCACGGCGGGCCGATCGAAGGCGAAAGCACGCGTAAATCGTTGTTTCTAAGGGTCGGACTGTATCTTCTTGCAGCGCGGCAAGCAAACCAGGGAACCGTAGCTCACCCTCATGGAAGAACCCACCATCGGGCTGCATGCGGCGATCCTGGCCGCGGGCGCCGGCACACGCTTCGGCGACGTCAAGCAGCTCGTGCGGCTGCGCGGCGAACCGGTGCTGCACGAGCTGGCCGCGAACGCCGCCTTCGTGGCCGGGAGCTCCGTCACGGTCGTCCTCGGGGCGCACGCGCGCACCATCGCGCCGTCGCTGCGCCAGCGTGCGATCTCGATCGCGCTGAACCGCGGCTGGGAGGAAGGCCTCGCGAGCTCGGTGCGCGCGGCCGTGCACGCGGCGCCACCCGGGTCCTCGGCGTTGCTGCTCATGCTGGCCGACCAGGTGGCAGTGACGGCCGACGACCTCACGCGGCTGTATGCGAGCTGGCGCCGCCACCCGATCCTGATCGCTGCCGCGCTCTACCAGGGCGCACCGGGATTGCCGGCGATTTTTCCACGCTGGGCCTTCACCGACCTGCTCGCATTGCGCGGGGAACGCGATCCGCGAACCGTCTTGAGACGCAACATCGATCGCGTCGTCCGCGTGCCGATGAGCAATGCCGGAATCGACCTGAACACACCCGACGACCTCTTACAGGTCGAAGGCGCGCTCGCCGCGAGCGAACCCGCCCGCCCCTAGGTAATATGTCAATCGTGCGCGGCACGTCTTTGAGAGGCATGTCGTGCTTTTGGCAGTGTGGTGCAGGGCGGTGCTCGGCGGGCGCATATGCTCGCCCTGCAGCTGTTCAATCACTGGAGTCGAGCGCATGCGCGGCCTACGTCGAACCCTCACCCTCCTCAGCGGTTTCTCGGCTTTCCTCGTCGTCGGTGCGGCCCACGCGGGAGCCGTGGCCGACCAGTTCCGCGGCGGCGCCTTCGGCCTGCCCTGGAACGCCAGCAAGAGTTCCATTCAGGCCAAGTACCCGGGCGGTGTCTGGGACAAGGACGAGGCGGGAGCCGATCGCTATTGCGCTGCGAGCCGCCAGCCGCTGCTGGGCCTGCCGGCCCAGCACCAGACGCGCGAACTCTGCTTCCTGCTCGGCGGCGACGGCACGTTGGCGAGCGCCACGGCGCGGATGGATGCGACCCTGCCCTCGCTGCTCGCGGTCGTGAACCGGACGCGTACGCGCTTCGGCGACTTCGACGCGGTCAAGCGCGACGAAGGTTCGATCCAGTCGCGCTTCACGTACATGATGTGGACCAAGGACGCGCCGATCGTCGTCGTGGTCGGCAGCGAGAACGACGCGAACGGTCGTCCGAACCTGGTGGCCTTCACGGTGGCGGACGAGGCCACGCTGTTCACGTCGGGCGCCGAGAAAGTTTCGAATCGCCCGGCCGGCGCGAGGTAGCCGGGGTTCTTGCTCTCCTCTCCCGCGTCAGCGGGAGAGGGTCGGGGTGAGGGCCAGACGGACTTTGGCCGCTCTCCCTCTCCCGCGTCAGCGGGAGAGGGTCGGGGTGAGGGCCAGACGGAC
>DASSJN010000080.1:0-5886 GCA_035691185.1 Steroidobacteraceae bacterium | reverse complement strand
CCAGCCGGTCGTCTCGCTCGCGAACGAAGGCGAGCCCGAAATCGTCGTCGACGTGCCGGAGGACCACCTCGCCACGTTCAGGCAGGCGCACTACCGCGCCTGGCTCGCGAGCGCTCCCGACGAGAAGTTCGAAGTGAGCCTGCGCGAACTTGCACCCCAGGCCGCCGCGCAGACACGGACGTTCCGTGCACGCCTGAAGCCCACTCCCCCGCGGCCGCTGCCGCTGGGCGCCACGGCCACGCTTGTCGTGGAGCGTCCCGTGTCGTCCTCGACAGCGGCCGCGCTTCCCGCGTCGTCGATCACGCAGAGCAAGGGGCAGCCCGCGCTGTGGGTCGTGCGTCGGTCGAAGACCGAGCCGGTCGGCACCGTCGAGCTGGTGCCGGTCGAGGTGCACGCTTATCGCAATGACGAAGTGCTCGTCTCCGGTCCGCCGGCGGGCGAGCTCGTCGTCGTCGCCGGCGTGCACAAGATGGCGCCGGGGCTGCGGGTCGCGCTCTCCGGTGCCGTTGAAGGCAGCGCCACCACCCGTCAGGCCGCCCGATGAAATCCTTCAATCTCTCGGAGTGGGCGCTCGAGCACCGCTCCATCGTCCTGTTCCTGATCCTCGTGATCGCCGTGGCCGGCGTCGCCGGCTTCCCGCGGCTCGGACAGCTCGAGGACCCGAACTTCTCAGTGCCGTCGATGACGGCCATCGTGATCTGGCCGGGCGCCACGTCACAGCAGATCCAGGACGAAGTGCTGAACCGCATGGAGAAGAAGTTCGAGCAGATCGACCACTACGAGAAGGTCGTGACGTTCGCGCGGCAGGGCTTCGGCGGCATGACCCTGACCGTCCGGGGCGGAACCTCGAAGGAAGACCAGCTCGAAGCCTGGTACCAGGCGCGCAAGAAGTTCAGCGACATCAGGCTCGAGCTGCCCGAAGGTGTCGTCGGCCCGCTCTTCAACGACGAATACGGCGACGTGTACAACCTGATGTACGCGGTCAAGGGCGACGGCATCGGCCAGGCGGAACTCGGCGACATCGCCGAGGACGTCAAGCGGCGCCTGCTCAGGGTGCCGATGGTCAAGAAGGTGGACGTGCTCGGCCGGCAGGGCGAGCGCGTGTTCGTCGAGTTCTCGCACGAGCGTCTCGCCGCCCTCGGCATCACGCCGCTGCAGATCGCCGAGAGCCTGAAGGCCCAGAACAGCGTTCTGCCGGGCGGCTCGATCGACACGCGCAGCGACCGCGTCTTCGTACGCGTGAGCGGCCAGTTCAAGAGCGAGGACGACATCCGCAACGTGCCGGTCGCAGCGGGCGGCCGGCTCATCAAGCTCGGCGACTTCACGACCATCCGTCGCGGCTTCGAGGATCCGCCGACCTACACCGTGCGCCACAACGGCCAACAGGTGCTGATGGTCGCGATCTCGATCACGCGGGACGGCAACGTCGTCGACCTGGGCAAGGCCATCGCCACGGCCGTCGACAAGATCCAGGCCGAGCTGCCTTACGGCGTCGAACTCGAGCGCGTCGCCGACCAGCCCACGACCGTCAGCGAGGCCATCTGGGAATTCGAGCGCTCGCTGCTGGAGGCGCTGGCGATCGTGCTGGTCGTGAGCTTCGTGAGCCTCGGCTGGCGCGCGGGCATCGTCGTCGCATTGTCCGTGCCGCTCGTGCTGGGTGCGGTCGCGATCATGATGCTCGCCACCGGCTGGAACCTGGAGCGCGTGTCGCTCGGCTCGTTGATCATCGCGCTCGGCCTGCTCGTCGATGACGCGATCATCGCGCTCGAGATGATGCTCGTGAAGATGGAGTCGGGCTGGGACAAGGCGAAGTCCGCGGCCTATTCGTACGAGGCGACGGCCATGCCGCGCCTGACGGGTGCGCTGATCACCGTCGCGGCCTTCATGCCGATCGGATTCTCCAAGTCGACCACCGGCGAATACGCGGGCGGCATCTTCTGGATCGTCGGTACGGCCGTGCTGCTCTCCTGGCTCGTCTCGGGTCTGTTCACGCCGTACCTGGCCGTGAAGTTCCTGCCGGACGCCGGCAAGCACCACGACCACGCCGCCGATCCCTACGGCACGCCGTTCTACCGCCGGCTCCGTGGCTGGATCGACCTCGCACTCGACAAGCGCTGGCTGGTCATCGGCGTGACGGTCGCCGCACTCGTGGTCGCGACCTTCTGCATGCGCTTCGTGCCACAGCAGTTCTTCCCGAACAGCTCGCGACCCGAGCTGATCCTCGACCTGCGCGTGAAGGAAGGCGCATCGTTCGCCGCCACGACCGAGCAGGTCAAGAAAATGGAGGCCCTGCTCGAGAAGGACGAGGACGTGCGGTTCTTCACGGTCTACACGGGCGCCGGCGCGCCGCGCTTCTACCTGTCGCTGAACCCGGAGCTGCCGAATCCAGGGTATGCGCAGTTCGTCGTGATGACCAAGGACCTCGAGGCCCGCGAGCGCCTGCGGTCGCGCCTGATGGCCTCGGTCGACCAGCAGTTCCCCGAGGCCTGGGTGCGCATCACGCGGCTCGAACTCGGTCCGCCGGTCGGTTTCCCGGTGCAGTTCCGCGTCGTCGGACCCGACACGCAGAAGGTGCGCGAGATCGCGCGTGAGGTCCAGCAGGTCGTGGCCGCGAATCCCAGGGTGCGTGACGTCCAGTTCGACTGGAACGACCCGGTCCGCACGCTCAAGGTCGACGTCGATCAGGACAAGGCCCGCGCGCTCGGACTGACGCCGGCCGAAATGACGCTGATGACGCAGGCCGTCATGAACGGGGCGACGCTGTCGCAACTGCGCGAGGGCGAGGACCTGGTCGACATCGTCGCCCGCGCCGTGCCCGAGGAGCGCCTGACGATCGACACGGTGCCGGACGTGACTCTCTACACGCGCCAGGGTACCGTGGTGCCGCTGTCACAGGTGGCGCGCGTCGAGACCGAGCTCGAGGAGCCGGTGCTGTGGCGCCGCAACCGCGACATGGCCATCACCGTCCGCGCCGACGTCAAGGACGGGGAGCAGGGCGTGTCCGTGACGCAGTCCATCCGCCCCGACCTGAAGGAGATCGAGGCCAGATTGCCGTTCGGTTACCGAATCGACGTCGGCGGTGCCGTCGAGGAGAGCGCGAAGGCCAACAAGGCGCTGATGGCCGTCGCCCCGGTGATGCTCGTCACGATCCTCGCGATCCTGATGCTGCAGCTGCAGAGCTTCTCGCTCATGACGATGGTGTTCCTCACGGCGCCGCTCGGGTTGATCGGGGTCGTCGCGGCGCTGCTGGCCTTCAGTGCGCCGCTGGGCTTCGTCGCGATCCTCGGCATCATCGCCCTGAGCGGCATGATCATGCGCAACGCGGTGATCCTGGTCGACCAGGTGAAGCAGGAGATCGCGTCGGGCCTCGATCCGTGGAGTGCGGTCGTCGATGCGGCCGTGCACAGAACGCGCCCCGTGGTGCTCACCGCGACGGCGACCGTGCTCGCGATGATTCCATTGACGCGCAGCGTGTTCTGGGGCCCGATGGCCATCGCCATCATGGGCGGCCTCACCGTCGCGACGTTGCTGACGATCTTTTTCGTGCCGGCGCTGTACGCCGCGTGGTTCAGGATCGGTCGCGCGGTTGCGGCAGCGCCTGTATCCAGCGCCACGGTGCCGGCATGAACGGATCAGCAGCCACAGCGGGTCCAGACCCCATACGAGCGGACGGGCAGATCAGCCACGGCCAGCTCATGACCGACAAGCGCACAATCGTGCTGAAAACGCTGGCGCTCGACGACGCGCAGGTCCGGGCCTTCATGCCGATCTACGACAAGTACCAGGTCGAGCGCAGGAAGCTGGTCGACCGCGCCGCCGACCTGCTGGACCTGTACGCGACGAACTACGAGTCGATGACGGGCGATGCGGCGAGGAAGATCCTGAAGGAGTGGTTCTCGCTGCAGGACGACGAGGTTGCCTTGAGCAGGAAATACGCCAAACGATTCGGGAAGGTGCTGCCGCCCGCGAAGGCGATCCGCTTCGTGCAGATCGAGAACGAGCTGGACACGCTCTGCGGCTGACGGCCGTGGCCGGTGGCCCGTAATCGGGCCCGCCGCTTTCGCGATGAGAAGTCCCCTCGCGCCGGTCGACACGAGGGGGCCATGTCAATACCTGTATGACACCTGCAGCGCGACGGTGCGGGGCCGCTCGGACTGCGCATTGGCATTGCCGGCCGGCAGGAACGGCGTCGGGAACACGAAGGTGTAGCGATTCTGATCGGTGAGGTTGCGCCCCACGAGGCGAATCGCCAGACCATTGCCGGATTCCACGCCGATGCCGGCGCCCAGCATCGTGATGCTGTCCGCGCGCGGCACCGCATGCGGATTCTGCTGGTGTGTCTGGCCGGACTCGTAATCGACCGACCCATCGAGGGTCAGGCGCCACCCGCGGCCGAGTTCATGCGCGTAGGCGGCGACCACGCCGCCTGACCAGAGCGGCGCGCGCGGAATTTCGGCGCCGGTGTCCGCGTCCTCGGCATCGTTGTAGGTGTTGCGCCAGCTCAAGTCGAGGCCCGGTGCGAAACCCGGCCGCCAGATGATCTCGGACTCGATACCGAGCGCCTCCAGGTCGGTGTTGTCGATGGCGAACTGCGTCCCGGTGAACGTCACGAGCTGGTAGTCCTTCACGTCCGTCGAATACAACGTGGCGTTGACGGTCAGTTGCCCGTCGCTCGATTGATAGCGCATGCCGAGTTCGGCGGTCTGCGCCACCTCCGATTCGTACTCCGACTGGTCGAGGTAGGTCGCCGAGTCGGCGAAACCGCCGCTCTTGGTCCCCTGCGCCCAGGAGACATAGAACATCAGGTCGTCGTTCGCCTCGTAGCTGAGATTCACCACACCGTCCGTGACGCCCTCGGAGCGGGACATGCTGAAGGGCGCATAGGGCGGGAACACGAAAAGCGACAGGATGCCGGGTGTCAGCACGGTGCGAGAAAGGTCGACGTCCTTCTCTTCATCCGTGTACCGGATGCCGCCGGAGATCGTGACACGTTCGGTCACGTCGAAGTCCCCCTGGCCGAACAGCGACCAGGCTTCCGTCGACTGGTCGAAGTCGGTCACGGTGTCGCCCGCCAGGGGAGTATCACCCGGATAGTTGGCGAAGAAGGCGTTGGCCTGCTCGAAATCGTTCGTGCCGTAATAGACCCCGGCGACGTGACGGAATCGCTCCCCCGCCGGCGACGTGAGCCTGAACTCCTGGCTGAACGCGTCGGCGCTGAGGTCCGTGACCTGATAGAAATAGTCCCCCGGAAGGAAGTCCGTGCCCGCGCGCGCGTCCGAATCGCTCTGCGACCACGCGGTCTGGCTCGTCAACTGGAACTCGCCGACGCGCCAGTGGGCAGTCAGGGATGCGCGATCGACGCTGCTCTCTTCGAAGAAAGCGTCCTTTACCCGGCTGTCGCTGGAAGCACTGACGCGGTCGAATTTCGTCTCGAAGCCCGGAAAACCGGCGAGCGCGCTCAAGCCGTAGGCTTCGGGCGTCGCCGTGATGGCCTCGGCCGGCATGCCTTGCCCCTCGTACTCCTGGGCTTCGTAGACGAGCGTGGCGTCGAATTCCGGCGTCGGCTCCCAGGCTACGCTGATGCGCCCGGAGTCGCGTTGCACGTCTTCGCTGTCGAGGCGAGTCACCGCATTCTTGACCCACCCGCCGAGGGATTCCGACTGCGCCGCGAGGCGCGCCGAAAACTGCTCGCCCAGCGGCACGCTGACCCCGCCGGAGGCCGTCCAGGAGTCCAGCTCCCCTTCATAAGTGACCGCGGCGTCGTACGCCAGCTCATCCCCGGGTGCTCGCGTCACGACATTGACGGCGCCGAGACTGGTGTTCTTGCCCAGCAGTGAGGACTGTGTGCCACGGACGACCTCGACGCGCTCGATGTCGAACAGCGAC
>DASSJN010000079.1:0-19204 GCA_035691185.1 Steroidobacteraceae bacterium | reverse complement strand
TGGAGTTCTTCCTCCCTGGCGAATGTTTGTAGATGCGTGCGTGCGCAGCCTTAACTTACCACGCGGCCGGAGTGTTTCAAGTGGGTGCGGGCGCAGCGGCGCCGTCGAGGGTGCCAGGACGCTGTCGGCGCACGCTCTTCTACAGGTGGTTCGTGTCGCGGCGGGCCGACCCCACGCTCACGGGATCACTCCCGCTCCGTACGGTAGGAAACAGACGGGCCGGGGATGAACGACTAATCTGTGGCTCAAGGCAAAGCCCGTTGGGCAGCGCAGAAGACGCCGAGATCGGCAACACGATAGGAAACATTCATGAAAACGGGAATTCTCAAACTCACTGCAATCCTGGGAGTGCTGGCGGTGGCCAGCGCATGCTCCTCTACACGTACGCAGGAGTCGGCCGGCGAGGTCTTCGACGACAGCGTACTCACCTCCAAGGTGAAGGTCGCCCTGATCGACGACCCGGTCACCAAGGCCGGCCAGATCAACGTCGAGACGTATCGCGGCGTGGTGCAGCTCGGCGGCTTCGTCGACAACGCTCAGCAGAAGGAGCAGGCCACGAAGGTGGCGCGCTCGGTCACGGGCGTCAAGGAAGTCCGCAACGACCTGCGCGTCAGCACGAGCCCCGCGGCGACGTCCGGCCAGGACGTCGACGACAGCATGTTGACGGCGTCGGTCAAGGCCAAGCTGGTGGAGGATCCGACGACCAAGGCATACCAGATCAACGTCGGTACGCAGAAGGGTGTGGTGCAGCTCACCGGCTTCGTCGATTCGACGACCATGAAGACCCGCGCCGGCGAACTCGCGCGCTCCGTCGACGGCGTCAAAGAGGTTCGCAACGATCTCGAAATCAGGCAGAAGTGATGCCGATTTGAGCGGCACGCAGAAACGACAGGGCCCCTCCAACGGGAGGGGCCTTCGCGCGGGTCCCGGAGGGGGCTACGCCGACACGAGCACCCAGGCGCCGGACAGCACCAGCGCCAGTCCGCTCAACCGACCACCCTGCGCGCCGTACGGCGCGAGTTTCTCCAGCAGCACGAAGGCGGTGATGCCGGCAATCCACAGCAGGCTCATGACACCGCCCACGAAGAGCAGCAGCATCAGCGCCCAGCAGCAGCCGATGCAATAGAGGCCGTGACGCAGCCCCAGGCGAAATGCGCCCGGAATGCCGGGCCGCCAATGCTCCACCAGGAAGGCCAGCGGTGAACGGCAATGCCGCAGGCAGGCATGCTTGAACGGTGTCCACTGGTAGAGACCCGCCGCGACCAGGATCGCACCACCCAGCCACGGACTCGCGCTCACCATCATGGGCGACAACAGCGCCGCTTCGGCCAGCGTCCACTGCAGCAGCGTAGCCACCACGCTGAAGCCCGACCACGCCACGATGTACCCAGCCGCAAATGCGAACATGCGCCGGGCCGGCGAGGTGACTTCCGGATCGTTCCGGATCGCGTTCTGGAAGATGAGAATGCTCGGCAGCGCGCTCGGCAGCATCATCGCCACCATCATCACCGCCCACATCAGGAAGACGAGCACGAGGTAGCGCGCGTCCCAGGTCGCCTCCATCATCCAGGCGGCGGCGCCGTCCATCCGGCCGTACATGTCCAGGGTCGCAGGCACCAGGTAAGCCCACGCGCAGGCAATCACCCCGGCCAGACCGGCAATTACGAAGGACTTGTCCGCCGGACGCGAAGACTTCCGCATGCGCCGTGGCCGAGCACTTTCATTTTGCCCGCCACCGGGCGAATAATGATCCCGCACCGCAGAGTTGGCTACCTTTACTACCGAAACGGGGGCGTCATGGAAGGCGTTCAAAGTTGGAGTATCAAGGGCCAGTGGTTCGACGTGTGTCGCTGCGCGATCCCGTGCCCGTGCTCATGGGCCCAGCCGCCTGACGACGGCTACTGCGAAGGCATCCTCGTCTGGCACATCCAGGAAGGCCACTACGGCGACGTCAGGCTCACCGGCCTCAACGTCGTTATGCTGGGGTCGTTCCGCGGCAACGTCTGGGAGCAGGGCCGCGATTTCAAGGACGCCATCTTCATGGACGAACGCGCCGACGACGCGCAGCGCGGCGCGTTGCAGGTCGTGTTCAGTGGCCAGGCGGGCGGCTGGCCGAAGCGCTTCGGCGAGATGGTGAAGGGAGAGACCATGGGTTTCGCGATCGCCCCGATCCTGGTGGAGATCGCGCCGGACCTCTCAAGCTGGAAGGCCGAGATCCCGGCGCAGAACATCATGGCTGCGGCCGAGGCACTGTTGGGCCCGACCAGCGACGGCAAGGTGACGAAGGTTCACAATCTGCCAGGCGCGGAGACCGGTCCCGGCGGCATCGCTACCTGGGGCCGCGCCACGATCGATCGCGCCGATGCGTTTGGATTCAAGTGGAACCGCACCGGCAAGTCCAGCAAGCTCATCGCCTTCGAGTGGAGCGGTCCGGACTAGAGCCGGTTACCCCGGTGGAAGCTCGCCTCTCGGAGCGACGTCCTACAGGAGCTGGCCACATGGCGTCCGTGCGATACATCGTGAACGACATCGACGAAGCCGTCGCTTTCTATCGTGATCGTCTCGGCTTTGCGGTCGAGATGCACAACCCTGGGAAGTTCGCTGCGTTGAAACGCGAGGATCTGCACCTCCTTCTCAATGCGCCGGGTGCCGGCAGTGCGGGCAAGGCTGGGGGTGATCCCAGGCCGGGCGGGTGGAGCAGGTTCATGGTCGTGACGCAGGATCTCGACGGCATGATCGACGGGTTGCGAAAAGCCGGAGCAAGCTTCCGTGGTGAAATCGCCGAGGCAGGAGCGGGGCGACAGATCCTGCTCCAGGATCCGTCGGGTAATGTCGTCGAGTTGTTCGAATACGCAGGGCGTTCGACCTGAGCAGACGTCCCATTCCAATCAGGAGGCCTCGCGCCGACCGCGTGCTGTTCCGGCGCAACGTGAATTCGTGCCGCAGGACATCCTGCCGGCCGTGAACTGATCCGGCTGCGGCGCCCGGCGCCACCATCATCGGCGATCGTCGTGAGTCATCGTGGGTTCATCACGCAGGCGACATACCGCGTCGGGGCCGCCGGTGCGGATGGACGCCGTCGTCCAGTCGTGCACCTGCATGGACGGCTCGAGGACGGCAAGTCCTTTCTCGTCCGCGACGACCGACAGCGACCGCATTTCTACATCCGCGCGCGGGACACCGAACGGGCACGACCGATGATGGGTGCGTGTGCCGTCGTGGCGTCCGGCCAGCGGTCATTCGACGGCGAGCCCGTGGACCGGCTCGAGTTCGAGCTGCCCGGCGACGTGCCAGCAGTGCGCGATCGACTGCACGCCGCCGCCGTCGACACGTTCGAGGCGGACGTACGTTTCGCGGTTCGCTACCTGATCGACCGTGGCATCAAGGGCGGGTGCGTGATCACGGGGGAGCCGCAGCCGGCCGAGAACGTCGACTGCGTGTTCGACAACCCGACGTTGCATCCGGCACCCGACGTCTCGATCGAACCTCGGGTCCTGTCGTTCGACATCGAGACCAACGCGAGCGGCGATCGACTGCTGGCCATCTCGCTGTTCGGCCTGGGGTTGGACGAGGTCCTGATCGTCGACTCCGGCAATCGCGCCATGCCCGAGCAGTCGGTTCGCTGCGAAAACGAGCACGCCGCGCTGTCGGTCTTCTGCGAGCGCGTCCGAACCTGGGATCCAGACGTGCTGACGGGCTGGAACATCGTCGACTTCGACCTGACCGTCCTTGCGCGCGTCGCGGCTCGAGTTGGACACCCTTTCGTCCTCGGCCGCGATGACACGCCGATGCGATTGCGCGCGGCCGAAGGCTATTTCGGCAGCGGCCAGGCTTCGATTCCGGGCCGGCTCGTGCTCGACGGGATCGACCTGCTGCGGGGAGCGTTCGTCCGGATGGACGATTATTCGCTCGAAGCCGTGGCTCGCACCGTCCTCGGCGAAGGCAAGGCCGTCAAGGGGGACGTGCGCAACCGCATGGCCGAGATCGTGCACAACTACCGTCACGACCTGCCGGCATTCGCGCTCTATGCCCGAACGGACGCGCGGCTCGCCCACGACATCCTGCGCAAATTGAACCTCGTGCCGCTCGCATTCGCACGCAGTCGGTTGAGCGGCATGACGCCGGACCGCGTCTCCGCGAGCATTGCCTCGTTCGATTTCCTGTACCTGAGCGAGCTCCGGCCGCTGCGCATCGTGGCGCCCAGCGTCCGCAGCAACGACTCGCGCGTGTCGGCGGCCCAGCACGGAGGGCACGTGCTGGAGCCTGTCGCGGGCCTGCACGACGACGTCTGGGTCTTCGATTTCAAGAGCCTGTATCCGAGCGTGATCCGCACGTTCAACATCGATCCGCTGTCGTACGTGGCAGCGGCAGCGCACGGCGCCGATCTGATCGAGACTCCCGGTGGCTGGTTCCGGCGTGAGCCGGCGATCCTGCCGCGCATGCTCGATGAGCTGTTTCCGCGACGCGAGGCGGCTCGCCAGCGCGGCGACGAGGTCGCGGCGCACGCGATCAAGATCCTGATGAACTCGTTCTATGGCGTGCTGGGCACGCCGGCGTGCCGCTTCTACAACCCCGCACTCGCCAATTCGATCACGGGAATCGGCCGCGAGCTGCTGTTGTGGTCGAAGCAGTGGTTCGAACGAGCGGGCTACGTCGTGCTGTACGGGGACACCGACAGCCTTTTCGTCCAGGCCGGGGCCGACGCGGCCGATGCGAGCCGGAAGGGACTCGAGATCGCGATCGCACTCAACGCCGACCTCGCGCGCTACTTATCCGCGCGCTGGCGAGTGCGCAGCCGCCTGGAGCTCAAGTTCGAGAAGCTCTACGTCAAGCTCTTTCTCCCGCTCGCGCGTGGCAGCACGCGAGGCGCGAGCAAGCGCTACGTCGGTCTCCGCCACGGCACGGGACTCGACAAACTGGAGTTCGTCGGCATGGAGGTCGTGCGTCGTGACTGGACCGCCCTGGCGAAGCAGGTGCAGCTCGAGCTGTACCGGCGACTGTTCGGGGGTCAGCCCGTCGCCGAGTATCTCGCCGATGTCGTGAAGCGCGTCCGCACGGGCGAACTCGACGAGACGCTCGTCTACCGCAAGAACCTGCGAAAAGGCGCCGATGCATACACCGCCACGACGCCCCCGCACGTCGCGGCGGCACGCAAGTCGACCCGGCCACCGGGCCGCACCGTCAGCTACGTCATGACCGTTGCCGGACCCGAGCCCGCGGACGAAGTGCACAACGCCCTCGATCGCGAGCATTACGTCATCAGGCAGGTGCAGCCCGTGGCCGAACCGGTGCTTGCGACGCTCGGACTCGACTTCGAAACTGTGGTCGGCGACAGGAGGCAGCTCGACCTGCTGGGTGGCCTGTGAGAAGAATCCCCGGCCGAAATCAGTGGCTTGCGCGGTCCCGGGCGGTGCCGCGCGCACCCGCCGAGCCCGTGCCATTGAACCGGTGGGGGCGCGACGAGGTCCTATGAGGTTCATGTCCCCCGATCGATTCCACCCCGCCGTCGCGTCCTGGTTTGCGCGGACGTTCGAGGCGCCGACATCGGCGCAGGTGGAGGCGTGGCCAGCGATCCAGGCGAATCGCGACGTCCTGATCGCCGCCCCGACAGGCTCCGGCAAGACGCTGGCCGCGTTCCTCGCGGCCATCGACACGCTGGTCCGGGAGGCGGACGAAGGGGCGGGGGCGCTGCCGGACGAGACGCGAGTGATCTACGTGTCGCCGTTGAAAGCGCTGTCGAACGACGTGCAGAAAAACCTGCTCGTGCCGCTGGCGGGCATCGATGCCGGGCTCGTTGCCGACGGGCGCCCCGAGGCCAGCATCCGCGCCTGGGTGCGCACCGGCGACACGCCGCAACACGAACGCGCGAGCATGAGTCGTCGGCCGCCGCACATCCTGGTCACGACGCCGGAGTCGCTGTACATCCTGCTCGGATCGGCGTCGGGCCGCGCGATGCTCGCGACGGGGCGCACGGTCATCGTCGACGAGATACACGCCCTGGTCGGCAACAAGCGTGGCGCGCACCTGGCGCTGACGCTGGAGCGGCTCGACGCCCTCGCCGGGCGGCCGCTGACCCGCATCGGGCTCTCCGCGACGCAACGGCCGCTCGACGAAGTGGCGCGCTTCCTCGTCGGCGCCGGCCGCCTGCGCGACGACGGCGACGCCGACTGCACGGTCATCGACAGCGGTCACGTCCGTGCGCGCGACCTCGCGCTCGAGGTTCCGCCGACGCCGCTTGGCGCCGTGATGTCGGGCGAGCAATGGGACCAGGTGTACGACCGGATCGCGCAGCTCGTGCAGGAGCATCGCAGCACGCTGGTGTTCGTCAACACCCGGCGTCATGCGGAGCGTGCCGCGCGCCAGCTCTCGCAGCGGCTGGGCGACGCGAACGTGGCCGCGCACCACGGCAGCCTCGCGCGCGAACGTCGTCTAGAGGCGGAACAGCGGCTCAAGCGTGGGGAGCTGAAGGCGCTCGTCGCCACCGCCTCGCTCGAACTGGGCATCGACATCGGCGACGTGGACCTCGTCTGCCAGCTCGGCTCCACGCGCTCCATCAATGCGTTCCTGCAGCGCGCCGGCCGCTCGGGGCACGGGGTGCGCGGCCTGCCCAAGGCCCGGCTGTTCCCGTCGACGCGCGACGAACTCGTGGAGTGCACTGCGTTGCTCGACGCCGTGCGGCGCGGGGAGCTCGATCGGCTGTCGATCCCGCGCAATGCGCTCGACGTGCTGGCGCAGCAGATCGTGGCCGAGGTGGCCTGCGTCGAATGGGACGTCGACGCACTGTACCGCCTGTACCGGCGTGCCTATCCGTACCGCGACCTCGAACGCGCCGACTTCGACGAGGTCGTGCGCATGGTGAGCGAAGGCTACAGCACGCGTCGCGGTCGGCGCGCGGCGCTGGTGTTCCACGACGCGGTCCACCGGCGCCTGCGTGGACGCAAGGGCGCGAAAATCACGGCGGTGACCTCGGGCGGCACGATTCCGGAGGTGGCCGATTACCAGGTCGTGCTCGAGCCGGAAGGCCTCACGGTCGGCTCGGTCAACGAAGACTTCGCCGTCGAGAGCATCGCCGGCGACGTGTTCCAGCTCGGCAATACGTCGTATCGCATCCTGCGCGTCGAGCGCAGCACCGTGCGCGTGGAGGACGCCAAGGGACAGCCGCCGTCGATCCCGTTCTGGCTTGGCGAGGCGCCGGGGCGCACGGCGGAACTGTCGCGCGCCGTGAGTCGTCTGCGCGAGGAAGTCGCGCGACGCCTCGAGGCGCGCAACGGCCCGCGTGCGGTGACGGACTGGCTCAGCGATACGGTCGGTCTCGACGAGTCCGCCGCGACGCAACTCGTCGCCTATCTCGCGGCCGCCAGGGCAGCCCTCGGCACGCTGCCCACGCACGACACGATCGTGCTCGAGCGGTTCTTCGACGAGACGGGCGGCATGCAACTGGTCGTGCACTCGCCCTACGGCAGCCGCATCAATCGCGCCTGGGGTCTCGCGCTGCGCAAGCGCTTCTGCCGCAAGTTCAATTTCGAGCTGCAGGCCGCCGCGACCGAAGACTGCATCGTGCTGTCGTTGACGACGGCACATTCCTTCGAGCTCGCCGAGGTCGCGCGTTACCTGCACTCGAACACCGCGCGCGAGATTCTCATCCAGGCGCTGCTCGCCGCGCCGATGTTCACGACGCGTTTTCGCTGGACCGCGAGCGTCGCGCTGGCGCTGCCGCGGTTCCGCGGCGGCAGGAAGGTGCCGCCGCAGATCGCGCGCATGAACGCGGAGGACCTGCTGGCCGCCGTGTTCCCGGAGCAGGTCGGATGCGCGGAGAACCTGCCGGGCGACATCCCGGTGCCGGACCATCCCCTGGTGCGGCAGACGCTGCACGACTGCCTCGAGGAAGCGATGGACGTCGCAGGTTTCGAGTCGCTGTTGCGCGGGCTCGAGGCGGGCACCGTGCGTGTCGTCGCACGCGACCTTACCGAGCCGTCGCCCCTGGCGCAGGAGGTGTTGTCCGCCCGTCCCTACGCGTACCTCGACGACGCGCCGCTGGAGGAACGTCGCACCCAGGCGGTGATGAGCCGGCGCTGGCTCGATCCCGAGGACGCCGCGGACCTCGGCCGGCTCGATCCGGCGGCGATCGCACGCGTGCGCGAGGAGGCCTGGCCGGAGCCGACGAGCCCTGACGAAATGCACGACGCGCTGATGTGGCTCGGGTTCCTGACCGACGACGAGGTCGCCGCCGGTCCGGGCTGGGAGGACTGCATACGCGCGCTGGTGGCAGACGGACGTGTCGTGGCGTCGGTCGATGCCGCGCGAGGACCGGGCGCAGGCGTCCGCTGGATCGCGGTCGAACGCGTGCCGCTGTGGCGTGCCCTGCATCCCGACTCTCTCGCGGGCATCGCGGTTCCGGCACCCTATGATCGAACGTGGCACGCCGAGGACGCCGGCCGCGAATTCGTGCGCGGTCGCCTGCAGGCGCTGGGGCCGACGACCGCACCGGCACTGGCCACCTCCATGCAGGTGCTGCTCGACACCGTCGACACGGCGCTGGCCGCGCTCGAGAGCGAAGGCTTCGTGCTGCGCGGGCAGTTCGAGGCCGCGACGGACGACACGCGTGCCGTCACGCAATGGTGCGAGCGTCGCCTGCTCGCGCGGATCCACCGCTACACGGTCAAGCGCTTGCGCGCGGAGATCGAGCCGGTACAGGCACGCGATTTCGTCCGGTTCCTGTTCGAGTGGCAGGGCGTCGCCAGTGCGGCGCGCCGGCAGGGGCCCGACGCCGTGCCAGCAGTGCTGAACCAGCTCGCGGGGTTCGACGTGCCGGCCGGTGCGTGGGAGACGGAGGTCCTGCCGGGCCGGATCGCGGACTACGAGCCCGGCTGGCTGGACGAGCACTGCCTGGCGGGTCGCTACCTCTGGACACGACTCGCGCCACGCGCCGTCGCCGCCGAACGCACGGCCGCGCCGGTGCGCGCCACGCCGATCGTGCTGCTGCCGCGGCGCGACGCGCGTTTGTGGTCGTCGCTGGTCGCCCCCGCCGACACGGCAGGCGCGACGGCGAATGCCCGCGCCGTGGCGGAGTTCATTCACTGCCACGGCGCGGCGTTTTTCGACGAGATCGTCGAAGGCGCGCACCTGTTGCCGACACAAGTCGAAGGCGCGTTGTCGGAACTCGTCGCGCTCGGCCTCGTCGTGTCGGACAGTTTCGTGGGCCTGCGCGTCCTGCTGCTGCCGGTCGATCGCCGGCGCCGCACCGGCGGTGCGCGGCGGTCGCGCGGGCGCGTGGCGCTGTTCGGCATGGAGGATGCGGGGCGCTGGAGCCTCGTCCATCGCGGCGTGCGTCGTCCAGCCGAGGAGGCCACGTCCAGACCCGGTGCGGAAGTCGCGGTCGAGCACGTCGCGCGCGTGCTGCTGCAGCGTTGGGGTGTCGTGTTCTGGAAGCTCTACCAGCGCGAGGCCGATTGGTTGCCGCCGTGGCGCGAGCTGCTCATGGTGTACCGTCGACTCGAGGCGCGCGGTGAGATCCGCGGCGGTCGCTTCGTGGCAGGCTTCGCGGGAGAGCAGTACGCCCTGCCTGCGGCGATCGGCGCGTTGCGCGAGAGCCGGCGCCGCAGTGCCGAGCAGGAATGGATTTCGATCAGCGCGGCGGACCCGCTGAACGTCGTCGGCCTGCTGACCCCCGGCGCCCGGGTGCCGGCGCTCACGGGCAATCGCGTCCTGTATCACGACGGCGTGCCGGTCGCCGCCCTGAGTGGCGGCGAGGTCTGCTACTACGAGGAGTACGACGAGGCGACGCAGTGGGTGGTGCGCAACCGGCTGCTGCGTCGACCGGGCGCCCGCGCCGGGACCAGTTTGGGTACGATCGCGTCTCAGTCGAGAGTCCACACGCCGGGCCGACAGCGCCAGGAAGAGTCCGATGGTCAAAGGCGAATGTAACTGCGGTGCGGTCCAGTTCGAGATCGACGCGGACCTCCCTGGCATCTTCATGTGCCACTGCTCGATCTGTCGCAGGTCCACGGGGAGCAACGGGATCGCGGTGGTCGTCTTTCCGAAAGAACAATTCCGGTGGGTTCGCGGCCAGGAGCACGTCGCGACGTGGAAGAAACCGGGCGCAGACTGGCAGACCTGGTTCTGCCGCATCTGCGGCTCTCCAGTGCCGGGCGAGAACGACCCGAAGACGATGTTTGCGACCGCCAGTTCCATCACCGAGGGAGGTGATGCGCTCAAGGTGCTTCATCACGTCTGGGTCGGCTCGAAGGCGCCGTGGGACGAAATCGGCGATGCGGGGAAACAGCACACCGAGGGATTTCGCAGTTGACGCAGGAGACCAGGATGGACAATCCCCGTCTGGATCACATGCCGGTCGCCAGGACCGCGATGCTCATTCGCAAGCCCGTCGCCGATGTCTTCGAAGCCTTCATCGATCCGGGCATCACGACGAAGTTCTGGTTCACCAGGGGCACCGGTCGACTCGAAGCAGGCAAGAGCGTCACGTGGGAATGGGAGATGTACGGTGCGTCGACCGAGGTGACGGTGAAGGACGTCGAACGGAACAGGCGCATCGTCATCGAGTGGGACGGCTACAGCGGCCGGACGACGGTGGAATGGCGGTTTGCGTCACAGGGCCACGATGCAACGTTCGTCGGTGTCACCGAATCGGGCTGGACAGGGACGGGTGACGAGCTCGTGACGTTCGCGACCAACTCGACCGAGGGATTCACGTGGACGCTGGCCGGTCTCAAGGCACTCCTCGAGCACGGCATTCGACTCAACGTCGTGGCGGATCGTTTCCCCAACGGCCCGGGGAAGCCCTACCCCGACGCGTGAATCCGGGCGCCCAGGAGCGAGACATGGATGACACGGCCAGGGACTGGCCCGAGCTCAGCGCGGCGCGGGACGGCCCGACGATCGCGACGCTCCACCTCTTCAGCCAGGTGATCGGCAAGGTCGCCGTCGCCTTGCTGCCTTGGCGCAACCACGGCTGGCACATCACGCTGCACGTGCACCCACGCGGATTGAGGACAGAACTGCTGCATGGATCGAGCGGTGTGTTCGAGGCCGGGTTCGATCTCGTCAGCCACCAGCTCACAGTCGTCGACCGGGCCGGCACGCGATCGGTGCCGTTGAACTCCGTGTCCGTGGCCGACTTTTTCAGGGGCGCAATGAGCCTGCTGCACGACGCCGGCCACGCCGTGGAGATCACTCCGTTTTCGAACGAGATCAGCCCGGCGATCGCCTTCCAGGACGACACGACGCCGCGTGTCTACGATCCCGACAGCGCCGCGCGCCTGCTGCAGGCGCTGCTGACCGCCGACAGGGTGTTCCGTCTGTTCCGCTCGTCGTTCCTGGGCAAGGTCAGTCCGGTCCATTTTTTCTGGGGCAGCTTCGACCTGGCCGTGACGCGCTTCTCCGGCCGACCCGCGCCGATGCACCCCGGCGGCATCCCGCACCTGCCCGACACGGTCACGCGTGAGGCCTACAGCCACGAAGTGTCGAGCGCCGGGTTCTGGCCCGGCGGTGCCATGGGTGGTGCGCCGATGTTCTATGCCTACGCCTATCCACAACCGGACGGATTTGCCGCCGCGAGCGTCCAGCCGGAAGCGGCGCGTTGGGACGTGGCCCTCGGCGAATTCGTGCTCGACTACGACGCGGTGCGCCTGGCCCGCGCTCCCGAGGCGACGCTGCTGGCGTTTCTCGCTTCGACGTACGCCGCAGCGGCGGATCTCGGCCATTGGGACCGGGCCGCGCTCGAATGCCCGATCGGTCGGCCGCGCACGCCGCGCCGGGTCGGGTAGACCCCGTTACCCGGGCTGGGGGCCCTGCAGCATCGCCTGGAACTCGGGATCGCCGTGCAGCGAGACGAGGTCCGGGTCGTTCTTCATCCAGCCGATGTTCGTGTAGCCGGCCTCGAAGGCCTGTTTCAGCGCTTCGATCGCACGCGCCGGCTCGCCGAGGGAGGCATACAGGCATGCCGCGTTGTAAAGCATCACCGGGTCGCCGGGACTCAACACTAGCGCCTTCGTGCCTTCCGTGATCGCCTCGTCGCGCCGGCCGTAACGACCGAGCTGGTTCGCATAGATGAGCCGGGCCCGCGCATCGTCGGGGTTCTGCAGCAGGTAGTTCGGCATGAGCTCGAGCCATTGCCGGTAGACGGCGTCCGCCTCGTCCTTGCGGCCGAGCGACATGCACGTCTGCGCGACGTCGAGCAACCCGGCATAGAACCCGGGCTTGATCTCCGCGACGCGACGGAACAGGGCGAGCGCGGGCTCGAGCTTGCCCTCGGTGAAATAGATGCGACCCAGCGTCCAGTGCGCGATGAAGTCGTCGGGATCGATCTCGATGGCCTTGTTGCAGGACGCCGTCGCCTCGGCGAGCTTGCCCCAGAGGAAGTACGAAAGCCCCATCGCCCGGTAGGCCTCGGGCAGGTTGTTGTCGTACATCAACGCCTTGAAGCTCAGCTCCTGCGCCAGTTCGCGATAGCGCTCCTCGCGCGCGATGAGCTGGTACAGCTGGCCATAGGCGCTGGAGCAGCCGGCGTACGCGGCGGCATAGCGGGGATCGAGCTCGATCGCCTTTTCGAAGAGCTGGATCGAGTATTCCACGCTGCGCTTGGTCAGGCGGTACAGCTGCTCCTGCCCGCGCAGGTACAGGTCGTACGCGTGCGCGTTGACCGTCTGCCGCTTGGTGAGCGAGACCTTTTCCGAGAACGTCAGCTTGAGCCTGAGCGCCTCGACGATCTGCTGGGCGACCTGCTCCTGGATGTCGAAGATGTCGTCGAGCTTGCCCTTGTACGTGTTGCCCCAGAGCTGGCGGTTCGTGACGACGTCGACGAGCTGCACCGTGATCCGCACGGAGTCCTGGAAGCGACGCACGCTGCCACCGACGATGTATCGCGCACCGAGTTCCGCGCCGACCGCACGTATGTCCTGCACGCGGCCCTTGTGCTGCATCGAGGCCCAGCGCGAAATCAGCTCGATGTCGTTGACGAGCGACAGCCGCGCGATCAACTCCTCCGTCAGACCGTCGCTGAAGTAGTCCGTCTCCGGGTCGGGACTGATGTTGTCGAACGGCAGGACGGCGAGTGCGCCGGGTTCCGCGGCACCCTCGCTCGGTCCCGCGCGGGCCACGCCGGGTGCTGCGGCGGAGGTCGCCGCGTCGCCTTCCCGCTTCGCAGCGGCCGGCGGTGCGAGCAGGACGCCAAGGCTCTGCAGCGATCGCAGGATCGCCTTCAGGTTGGCCTCGGGGTCACCCTGGAAGTATTCGATGTGCTGGATGCCGGCGAGCGGGTACTTGAGAGCTGGCGGGATCGTCGTCGGTTCGAGATGGACCGGCAGGATGTGACCCTTGCGCTCGCTGGTCAGCATCACTTCCTTGGCGACGTTGTGTGACCTGACGGCCGCTGGCGTCACCATCAGCAGGAGGACCTTGGCCTCGTCCAGTGCGTGCACGATCGTCTCGCCCCAGAGCGCGGCCCCGTCGATGCCTCCCTGGTCGATCCAGAGATTCACTCCGGCGGCGCGCAACTGCTCGGCGAGGTCGAGGACTCGTGCCTTGTCCTCGCGCGAGTAACTCAGGAAGACTTCGGCGGATTGAGCCACAGCCCCTCTTGGTGAGGTGCCCCGCATCGCACAGGGTGACCAAGGCTAGCGCATCGGGCGATCCGGTGTCGAATCAGGGACCTGGCCGCCTGGGGGTGCTCACCGCAACGGACCTTGGCGAGCGACGCGGTCCTCGTCGTATCCTGCACGGATGCATTTTCCCTACGCGCGGGTCGTGCTCGCATCCCTCCTCGCGTGTCTCTGCACGTCCGCGACGGCGCAGGCTGATTCCTCCGACCGCGAGACGCCATGGACCGGGACGGTCTACGGCGCGCGCATGTCGAGCGAGACGGGTTGGGAGGACATCCTGCTGGACCCGTTCGGCGCCGAGTACGAGGACGTTTTCCTTGCGACCGCTGCGTTGGCGCGCCCATACGCCCAGTACCAGGACGGCGCGCTGACACTCGAGGCGGAAGGACAGGTGGCCCGGTATTTCGGCGACCAGGACCACTGGGAGTTCAATCTCGTCCCCATCACGTTGCGCTGGCACCGGTTTCCCTGGAGCCATCGCGTCGAGTCCTCCGCCGCGTTCGGCCTCGGAGTGTCGTATGCCACCGAGCTTCCGCCGGTCGAGGTCGAGATCGAGGGCGAGAGCGAGCAGTTCCTGATCTACTGGGTACTGGAGGCCACCGCCGGGCCGGTGAGCTCGCCGTGGGCACTTTCGCTGCGCATGCATCATCGCTCCGTGGCGTGGGGACTGATGGGGGAGGAGGGCGGAATGAACGCCGTCGGGGTAGGCATACGTTACGAGTTCGCCCGCTAGGCCGCGCGGTCGCGATCACTGCTGCATGACGAATCGAGCGGTGTAAGTCGTCGTCGTGCTCGGCGTGCTGATCGTGTGGATCCTCGAGCCGCCGTCCGACCACGAGGCAAACACCCAGGTCGTGCCGCCGGCGGTCTGCGGCGACACGGCTTCGAGCGTGCGCCGGATGCCCACGACGCCGACGAAGCTGTACGGCGTCGTCACCGGCCGCCCGTCCAGCTTCACCTGCAATCCCGTCGGATTCGTCGCGAGCGTGATCGTGCGCTTGCGCGGCTGGACGTCGCGGCTGACCGTGCGCGTGAGGCCGACCGAGTCCCGCACCCGCAAGTGGATGCGATAGAACACGTTGGCGGCGGTCTCCCCCGTGACGGGAATCCTGAACGAGCCGGTCTTCGAGCCGCTCAGCGGCAGGACGTGCGGGTGGGTATGGTCGCCATGGTGCAGGTTGACCCACCAGGTGAACGCGCTCGCGGGCAGGACACCTTCCTCGACGTCACTGCCGGTGCCGGCGTAGTTGATGACGTCGCCACCGGCGTAAGTCGTGCCGACCACCGGTTGGGTGATGCTCGCGGTCGGCACCGAGTCCTGCAGGACAGTGAGCTGCGCGGCCTCGCTGACCGCCCGGCCGTAGGCGTTCCTGACCACGACGTCGAAGAAGGCGCCGTTGTCGGCGAGCTGCACGTTGCTGCGCGTGTAGCTCGAACTCGTAGCACCCGCGATCCAGGCGCCGTTGCGCCGCCATTGGAAGGCGAGAGGCGCGGTCCCCGTGGCGCCGACCCTGAACGTGACCGACTGCCCGACCGCGACCGTGCGGCTGGCCGGCTGAAGATCGATCACAGGCGGCTGCACCGCGGCGTAACTGATGCGCCCCACGCGTCCGGCGTCCCGCTCGAGGTAATAGAGGGCGCCGCCGGGCCCCACCTTGAGGTCCACCGGGCCGCGGATCCCCGTCGCGAAGCCCGCGACGTTGCCGGTCTCCGGGTCGAACCGTCGAATCCAGCCCGCGCAGAAGTCGGCAAAAAAGTATTGCCCGTAATACCCGCCTGGAAACGCGACCACGGCGGGCTCGTAAAAGGCACCGCCCGTGATCGCACACGCGTCACCGGAATGGCCGTAGGCGTAGACCGGGGCCGTGAACGCAGGGTTCGACGACGGGCCCTCGACGACAGGCCAGCCATAGTTGGCGCCGGCCTTGCCCTGGTTGATTTCCTCGTAGGTCTTCAGGCCGACGTCGTTGATGAACAGGCGCCCGTTGCTGCGCTGGAACGCGGTGGTGAACGGATTTCGCAGCCCCAGCGCCCAGATCGAGCGATTGAGCCCGGAGGCCCGTTCGTAGAAAGGGTTGCCGGGCGGGATGGACCCGTCGCGGTTGATCCGGAGCATCTTGCCGAACAGGTTGCCGAGGGACTGGGCATAGTCGGCGTGCGCGTTGTCGCCGACGGCGATGTAGAGTTTGCCGTCGTTGCCGAAGTGGATCGCGCCGCCGTTGTGGTTCAGCGCCGTGGACAGTGGATTGAGGTCGAGCAGCACGCGCTCACTGCCTGACACCGCGACGTTGCCGTTGGCCGTGAAGCGGCTCACGCGATTGTGGATGGTCGGCGTCCTGGCCGTGTAGTAGACGTAGACGAAGTTGTTCTGCGCGAACTCGGGGTCGAACGCGACGCCGAGCAGGCCGCGCTCGCCGGAGGCATCGACCAGGAGCGTGAGGAAGGGCGTCGTGAGCAGCTTGCCGTGCTGCACGACCCGAAGCTTGCCGCTCTGCTGGCACACGAACAGGCGCCCGTCCGGCGCGAACTGCATCGCCGTGGCATCGGTCGGCAGCTCGACGTAAGTGCTGTCGACGAAACCGCTCGGCACCGTCGCCGCGGAGGCTGCGGCGTTCGTCAGCAAGTGGGCGATGAGCAAGGCCGTGGCGATGAACGCCGGCATGACGCGGTCGGACATCGGGCGGTACTTCCCTGTCGTGCGGTGCGGTCCCGACGCCGCGGACGGTGGGCATCAGGTTGAGCGGACGTTCCTCCCGGATCGAGGTGACCACAAGCAGAGCCGCGGCCGGTCGGGTCGTAGGCGTGCCCCGTCACAGCTCGCAAAACCAACCGGTCCGGCCGAGTTGTGCGCTTCGCCGATTCGGGGTATTGAGGCGCTGGAGTCACGGCGCGCCCACAGCGCCAGGGGGACCGGGATGCCTACCGCAAGCCGTTACGTCTGCGACCTCGAGCGCATGGACTGGCGGGTGGCCCAGGAGTTCGAGGCCACCTTCAGCTGGGAGTACGAGGACGGGCGGGATTCGCTGCTCAAGCTGTATCGCAAGGGCAAGCGCCAGCAATGGGACTCGGACACCCGCATCGACTGGTCGCAGGACCTCGACCCCGAGAACCCGTCGGGCATGCCCGACGAGATGATCGCCATCTTCGGCTCGCCCGTCTGGCACCGGCTCAGCGAGCAGGAACGGACCAGGCTGCGGCATCACGTGCAGGCGTGGCAGCTGTCCCAGTTCCTGCACGGCGAGCAGGGCGCGCTGGTGTGCACGGCCAAGATCGTCCAGCAGGTGCCGACGATGGACGCCAAGTTCTACGCCGCGACGCAGGTCGTGGACGAGGCGCGTCACGTCGAGGCGTTCTCACGCCTGCTGCACGAGAAGTACGAGCTGGTCTACCCGATCAATCCGTACCTGAAGAGCCTGCTCGAGGATACGCTGCGCGACTCGCGCTGGGACATGACGTACCTGGGAATGCAGGTGTTGATCGAAGGCGTCGCGCTGGCGGCGTTCGGCCTCATCCGCGACTACGCCCGCAATCCACTCCCGCGGTCCGTCACGGCGTACGTCATGCAGGACGAATCCAGGCACGTGGCCTTCGGCCGGCTCGCGTTGCGCGACTATTACCCGCAGCTCACCGCCAGGGAACGCGACGAGCGCGAGGAATTCGTCGTGGAAGGCTGCTACCTGCTGCGGGACCGGTTCCTCGCCGACGAAGTCTGGGAACAGATGGGCTTGCCCGTCGCGGAGTGCAAGGAGTGGGTCGACCACTCTGAGCTGATGCGTGTGTACCGGAGCAACCTCTTCACGCGCATCGTTCCGACGATTCGTGACATCGGGCTCTGGGGGCCGCGCGTCCGCAAGGCGTATGCCGACATGGGCATACTCGGCTTCGCCGAAGGCGACGTCGAAGGCATGGGCCTGAGGGACGAAGAGGTCGCGCGCGGCCTGGACGGGCGACTGGCGGAAATTTCCAGCACGGCCCAGGAGGCTGTCTAGGGTCCGTCCGCCCGATCGCTCACTGCAGGCAGACGACGAGCTTCGCCGCGTGGCTGCGCCAGTTGATCGGAATCACCACGGGGCGGCAACCTCCCGGCACGTCGATCCGCGCGCCGTTGCCGGTGAGGATCGTGGGCGCCGAGATCGCAAAGTCCCGGCCGAAATCGCGACGCACGTTGCCGGAGATCGTGTTCGCGACCTCGCCGACGAGGTCGCACAGGTTCTCGTGCGTGACGTTGCTCTCGTTCATCTTCATCAGCAGCACGGTCAGCATGCCGCGCGGTGCGGAGAAGCACACGACGCCGCTGCGGCGACCGGACACGCCGATGACGCCGGTGTAGTCGTGGATCTCCGGTCGCCCTTGCGTGACCAGGAACGGCGACCCGACGCTGGCGGCCTGCTGCGCGGCCACCTCGAAGTAGTGCGTGGTGCCGTAGACGAACGCGCGGATGTCCTGTTCCTCGAGCATGGTGTTAGGCCCCGCCGATCAGCTCGTCGAGCGCGTCGTTCAGTTGCCGGTCGGAGAACGGCTTGTTCAGGAAGCCGTTGGCGCCCCTTTCCATCGCCTCGACCGCCGTCGCCTTGTCGGCCAGTGCGGAGACGACCAGGATCAGCACGTCGGGCTTCATCTGCACGAGCCGCGAGACGCACTCGATGCCGTCCATGCACGGCATGGTGATGTCCATGGTCACGACGTCCGGGTCGGTGCGCTGGAACAGCTCGATTGCCTCGACCCCGTTGGCTGCGAGGCCGACGACTTCGAGCCGGTCGAGCTGCTGACAGCGCTCGATGCGCCGGCGCATGACGTTGGAATCGTCGACGATCAGCAGCTTCAGCGGACGTCGGACCTGGGAGGCCGGGGTTGCCATGTCGATGCTCGGGCCGGCTCAGGCTACCGCATCCTGGCAGGCCGGCTCGGGCCCGAGCAGGATGCGAAACCGCGTGAACTTGCCCGCGGCCGTCGCAACGCCGACCTTGCCACCGAGTTCCTGCACCGTGCGTCGCACGAGGTCGAGGCCCACGCCGCGCCCTGCGTCGCGGTCCTGCGCATCGCGCGTCGAGAAACCCGGACGGAACAGCAGCGCGTAGACGCCTTTGACGTCCAGCCCGCGGGCCTGCTCGGCGCCGAGGAGGCCGCGCTCGACCGCAGCCGCGCGCACCCGGTCGGCGTCGACACCGGCACCGTCGTCCTGCACCAGCAGTTCGAAACCGTCTGCGCCCGGCCGGAACTGCACGTGCAGCAGGCCCGCCGGGTCCTTGCCTGCCGCGCGTCGCGCCTCCACCGGCTCGATGCCGTGCACGACCGCGTTGCGCACGAGCTGGATCAGCACGTCGCGCAGTGGCTTGCCGAACGCGGCTGGCACGTCGTCGAGACCGGCCGTCACCAGTCGAACCTGCTTGCCGTGCTCGGCCGCGATGCGCTGTGCGAGCTTGTCCAGGGCCGCTGCCGACAGCGACGCGGGCGCGCTCGGCGCCGACAGCGACGAATTCGCCCGCAGGCCGTCGACGCGGTCGACCAGTTCGCGCACCGACTTCAGGTGGCCGAACAGGTCGTCGAGGCGAACGACCAGCGGCAGGAAGTCGTCGCCCGTGAGCGTC
>DASSJN010000078.1:0-13411 GCA_035691185.1 Steroidobacteraceae bacterium | reverse complement strand
CCGGCCTGGGTGAGAGAGACATCGCCACGCTGCGCTATCAGTTTCCGTACATGGAGAGAGGCTCGAAGCGGCCAGACCCGCCACCGGTCTGCCACAGGACGGTGCGGGCGGCGATCGACCACACCCAGCGACTCGTGCCGGCGGTTCCGCTGATCGCTGGCGGCAAGTCGTTTGGCGGAAGGATGACGTCACAGGCGCAAGCCGCGCGTGCGCTCCCGGGAACGATAGCCTTGGCGTTTCTGGGCTTCCCGTTGCACCCGGCCAATAAGCCGTCCGTGGAGCGTGCCGCTCATCTGGCCGCCATCAAAGTGCCGATGCTGTTCCTTCAGGGCACGCGCGATGCGCTGGCAGATCTCGGCGCGCTGCAGCCGCTGCTGTCGCAACTCGGCGCGCATGTGACGTTGAGGACCATCGAAGGGGCCGACCACTCGTTCCACGTGCCCGTCCGGTCGGGCCGAACCGACCGCGAAGCGCTGGAGGAGTTGTTGGATTCGTTTTCGCAGTGGCTGGAGACTCTGTGAGCCCGCGGCACGATACGCGCTGAACCGCAACGTCAGCCCGCACGACGCCCGTGCATGCGGCAAACTCAGCATCCCCCGACGATTCAAACCGAGGCTGCCCGCGATGATCCGTGGAATGCATGCGATGTTCTATTCGTCCGAGGCGCCGGCACTGCGCGCATTCATCAAAGAGAAGCTGGCGTTGCCTGCCACGGACGTCGGCGATGGTTGGTTGATCTTCGACGCGCCGGAGGCCGACCTTGGCGTTCATCCCACCGGGAACGATGATCCGCCGTCGGGCACGGCGGACATTTCGTTCTACTGCGACCATATCCAGGAGACCGTCGAAGAACTTGAACGCCGTGGCGTAGAGTTCACCCAGGACATCGAGGACCACGGTTATGGACTGGTCACTTATTTCCTGGTTCCGGGTGGCTTCAAGGTCCAGCTCTACGAACCGCGGTACAAGAAGTAGCCGGCACGCGTCGAGAATCCGATTGAGACGACGGATACGTTCGGCCTCTCGACAAGAGGGGCGAGGACACCACGTCCCCGCCCCTGCCGTCGTCAGACCTCGATCAACTCGTCAAAAGTTGTAGTTGAGACTCACGCCGTACGTGCGCGGCTGGTTGGTCAGGTAGCCGACGCGGGCGCTGCGGCCTCGCTCGCGGTCGACCGACAGGAACGCGCGCTCGTCCCAGAGGTTGTTGACGAAGGCTGCGACTTCCCACTGCTCGCTGCGCACGCCGAGGCGCAGGTTGCCGATCTGGTAATCCGGCAGCTCGGGGTCGAACTGGAACTCAGTGATCGAGGGCGCACCGAACCCGCGGAGGGTGCCCTCGTTGCCGGTCGGCGTCGTCGACAGGGTTCCGAATCCCGGCTCCTGGTCGGCGAGCTGGGTGTACGAGGAACCGACGTGTTGCACGGTCAGGTTGACATAGCCCTCCATCGTCTCGGTCCACGGCCACGAGTACGTCGCACTGGCCGCGGCCTGCAGCTCCGGGGCCGTCGGCAGGCGATTACCCTCGCGGATGCCCGCGATGGGGTTTCCGAAGGCATCGAGCTGCGTCTCGGTGATCGTAGCGTCCGCGTACGTCGCGGTGAGCGCGAAGTCCCAGCTATCGCTGGGCCGCGCAAAAATCTCCAGTTCGCCGCCGACCGACTCGGCCTGCGCATTCAGGATGATGCGCGACGAGCAGGACCCGGCGTCGGCGATCACCTGCAGGCCGTCGATGTCCGTGTAGAACACGGCAGCATTCACTTGCACGCGCCCCTCGGCCCATTGCGTCTTGGCACCGAGCTCGTAGTTCGTGGTCTTTTCGTCGTCCCAGGTCGGGTGCCCGCCGTACACGTCGATGTCGTTGCCCTGGCACAGCGTGACGTTGAGCGGGTCGTTGATGCCGCCGAGCCGGAACCCGCGCGCCACCTGCGCGGTCAACAGCACGTCTTCGCTGGGCCGGTACGCCAGGATCGCGCGCGGCGAGAACCCGTCCGACTCGGTGCTGCCCGGTTCGTCGGTGTAGCCCATGTCCGCGAAGAATCCGGCGAACGTCAGCACACGGTCTTCCGAGAAGTCGTAATAGCGCACGCCGGCGGTCAGGCTCCAGGCCTCCGTGAACTGGTAGGTGGCTTCACCGAAAACCGCAAACTGCTCGAAGTCGTAGGTCAGGTCCGAAAAGTAAGGGTTGTCGGGCGGTGCGCCGCGGTCGACGCTGTCGCGGCCTGTCTCCGGTATGAGCACGAGTTCGTCGTAGCCCGGTGTCGGCAGCGTCTGTCCGTAGTCGCGATCCACCTGCTGGTAGAACGCACCGATCAGCCAGCGAAAGCTCGCGTCGGCATCGTTGGACGCCAGGCGCAGCTCCTGGCTCAAGGCCTGCAGGTCGGTCGCGTCGATGAGTTTCGAGTCGAGGCGCACGTGTGCCGGATCGTAGTCACTGCCCTCGACGTCATAGGTCACGCTGCCGGACAGCTGGCTCGCGTCGCGGTTCACTGTCACCTGCCGGTCGGTGTATGACGTGATCGAACTCAGTGTCACGCTGCCGAAGTCGTAACTGATCGTGAGGTCGCCGAGCGTGAAGTCGTCCTCGATGCCTTCCTCGAACTGCGTGACCTGCTCGCGCTCGCCGATCTCGACGGCGGTCTCGGTCGTGGTGTACGGATTGCCGAGGATGTTCCAGATGTCGATGCGGGGATACCCGTCCGTTTCGAGCTTCTGGTAGACGATCCGCGGCGTGACAGAGAGCTGGTCGTTCGGCTGGAACCGTAGCGATGCACGCACACCCGTGCGCTCGCCGCTGTTGACGTCTTCCTTCTTGCTGCGATCGGGGTAGATCGAGTCCATGAAGCCCGGCAGCTCGGAGTAATAGGCCACGATTCGGGCCGCGACGGTCTCGCCCATCGGGAGGTTCAGTGCGGCCTTGACGCCGCCGCCGAACTCGCCGTCCTGCACCGTCGACGCGGTGACCTCCGTCGAGGCATCGAACTCGCCGAGTTCCGGCTGGCGCGTGATGTAGCGCAAGGTGCCCGACGACGAGCCCGCACCGAACAGCGTGCCTTGCGGGCCGCGCAGGACTTCGACGCGCTCGATGTCGTAGAGGTCGAGGTCCGGCGTGAACAGGGCCACCGAGATCGCCGATTCGTCGAGATAGATGCCGACGGACTCCTTGACGCCGGGCTGGTCGCGCACGACTTGGCCGGCGCTGATGCCACGGATCGCCACCTGGCTCTGGCCGGGACCGAGGTCGGTGATGGCGAGGCCGGAGACGTTGCGCGCGAGCTCGACGATGTTGGTGGCGCCCGACCGACGGATGCTTTCCTCGGTGACGGCCGCTACCGAGAATGGAAAGTCCTGCAGCGACTCCATGCGTTTCTGGGCGGTGACGATGATTTCCTCGAGTGTGCCCGGGGCGACCTGCCCGTACGAAACGGCCGGGGCAGCCAGGGCCAGCAACACTGCGGAACGCAAGGGCGTGGACAGCATGGGTTTGCCTCGCTTCGTGGAGTTGTGGAGTTGGTGGAGTTATAGCTGCAGCCAGTATGGATTAAGTGATTTCCGAAGTGAACCGCGCGCCACAGCTCCTGGAAACCGTCAGGCTATCCGCCGCCGCTCTCTGGACCGCGTATTCCCAAGACTCTGCAGCGGCTCGCTTTTTCCCCCGACTGGCTCGAGACCCGCGACCCCGCGGCGTTTTCCGTGAGGCGTCGCTGCGGAGCAACAGCGGCCGATCCGAAGGAGAGGGTCTACAGTGTGCCGGTCCGCTTGACCGTACCCGCACCTGAACCGCCGCGCCGGTGCTCGCGGGTGGCGTCCGCCGGCAGGCCGAGGAGATGGATGCGCAGCGCACGATCGTCACGGACGGGTTCGACCACGGGGACGCTCGTGGCGACGCTGGTCGTCGTCGCCGTGGCCGGCAGCCTTGCTCGCGCCAACGAGGCGCTGCAGACCAAGGTCACGCGCCAGGGCCGCGTGCTGCAGGTGCGCGCGACGCTCGCTGCGGACACCCCGGCATCCACCTGCTTTGCGGTGCTCGTCGACTTCGACCGGCTCGAGGACTTCATCCCGGGCCTCGTGTCGAGCGACGTCCTCAGCGCGCCCGGCGAACCGATCGTGTTGCGGCAGGTGGGTGACGCGAAAGCCGCGTTCTTCCGCGTCGCGCTCGACGTGACCCTCGCCGTAAAGGTGCATCCGCCCGAGCGGATCGAGTTCGAGCGCCTCGACGGCAACCTGCGGCGGATGCAGGGCGACTGGACGGTCGCCGGCGATGAGCATCACTGCGACATCGTCTACCGCGCCGACATCGAGCCGGCATTCTGGGTACCGCCCCTGATCGGGCCCAGGCTCATGCGCAACCAGGTCGAGACGCAGCTCGAGGGACTGCTGCAGGAGCTGCATCGCCGCAAGACCGCGGGTGCGGCGCCTTGAAACCGATCACGTCCTCCGGCATCAATACGCGGCCATGCCCGGCCCCGCGCCCGACAAGACGTTGCTCGTCGTGTACCACACGATGACCGGCGGCACGCGACAGATGGCCGAGGCGGCCGCCCGCGGCGCCGAGTCCGCGGCGGGCACGGGCGTGCAGGTGCGCGTGCTGCGGGCACCGGAAGCGCAGCCCGCGGACGTGATCGGCGCGGACGGTTACCTCTTCGCGACGCCGGAGAATCTCGCCTCGATGAGCGGGCTCATGAAGGACTTCTTCGACCGCACGTATTACGCCGTGCTCGATCGCATCAATGGTCGCCCGTACGCGGCCTTGATCTGCGCCGGCAGCGACGGCCAGGGTGCGGCGCGCCAGATCGAGCGAATTGCCCTGGGCTGGCGCCTGGAGCCGGTCGCGCCGGCGACGATCGTGCTCACGCACGCACAGACGGCCGATCGGATCCTGCAGCCCAAGCGGATCGGAGCGGACGACCTGCAGCGATGCGAGGACATCGGCGCGACGCTGGGCGCCGGCCTCGAAATGGGGCTCTTCTAGCATGGGCGCGCGCACGAAGGCCCTGCACCGACTCGTCCACGTCATCGACGGAATCAATGAGTGGACCGGCCGCGGCGTTGCGTGGCTGACGCTGGGCTGCGTGCTCACGTGCTTCGCGGTCGTGGTGCTGCGCTACCTGTTCGACACGGGCTATCCGTGGCTGCAGGAACTCTACGTCTGGCAGCACGCGACCGTGTTCATGGTCGGGGCCGGGTACACGATGCTCCACCGCGGGCACGTCAACGTGGACCTCGTGTACGGCAGGCTGTCCGCTCGCGGTCGCGCGTGGGTCGACGTGGTCGGCACGCTGCTGTTCCTGTTTCCCTGGCTCGCGGTCCTCGCCGTGACGTCGGCGCCGTTCGTGCTGTCGTCGTGGGCCGTGCGCGAGACGTCCAGCACGCCCGACGGCATGCCGGCGGTCTACCTGCTCAAGTCCGTGCTCTGGATCTTCTGCGCACTGCTGTTCCTGCAGGGGCTGGCCCTGCTCGTGCGGCGCGCACTGTTCCTCGCAGGGCATCCACTGACGGACCACGACGAAGACAAGGTGACCGATGAGCGCGCGTGAACCGCAGGCGAGGCACGACGCCGCATGAGCGCGGTGCTGGTCGGGGAACTGCTGTCGGTGGCGATGTTCGTCGCGACCGTGCTCGCGGTCCTGGCGGGCTATCCCGTCGCCTTCACGCTTGCCGGCGTCGGCCTGCTCTTTGCGGCGCTCGGCATTGCTTCCGGCGTGTTCGACGTCGCGATCCTCTCGGCGCTCGTGGGGCGCTACTTCGGCACGATGACCAACGAAACGCTCGTCGCGGTGCCGCTGTTCGTGTTCATGGGCGTGATGCTCGAGCGTTCGAAAATCGCCGAGGCGCTGCTCACGACCATGGGCGAGCTGTTCGGTTCGCTGCGCGGCGGGCTCGGGTATTCCGTCGTGATCGTCGGTGCGCTGCTCGCGGCGTCGACCGGCATCGTCGGCGCGACGGTCGTCACGATGGGACTGCTGTCGCTGCCGGCGATGATGCGTGGGGGCTACGACCCGAAACTCGCGGCCGGCACGATCTGTGCGGCCGGCACGCTCGGGCAGATCATTCCGCCGTCCACCGTGCTGATCTTCATCGGCGACATCCTGCAGGGCGCGAACCAGAGGGCACAGCTCGAACTCGGCAACCTGTCGCCCGACCCGATCTCGGTCGGCCAGCTGTTCGCGGGCGCGATGCTGCCCGGCCTCGTACTCGTGGCCCTGTACCTCGCGTGGATTTTCGCCAAGTCAGTGCTCGACCCGAAGTCCTGCCCGCCGCTCGAGATGACGGCCGAGCAGCGCGCCGGTCTCGGCGGGCGCGTGCTGGGTGCGCTCGCCCCGCCGTTGCTGCTGATCCTCGCCGTGCTCGGCTCGATCCTGATGGGTGTCGCCACACCGACCGAATCGGCCTCGGTCGGTGCCGTCGGTGCGATGCTGCTCGCCGGCGTCAAGAACCGCTTCGACACGCGCGTGCTGCACGAGGTCATGCGCACGACGCTCTCGATCACCTCGATGGTGTTCGTGATCCTGCTGGGCGCCAGCGTGTTCAGCCTCGTCTTCCGCGGGCTGGGCGGCGAAAACCTCGTGCACGAGGCGCTCGGCGCGCTGCCGGGCGGCGTCTTCACGGCCGTGCTCGCCGTGATGGTCGTGATCTTCGTGCTGGGCTTCTTCCTCGACACGTTCGAGATCATCTTCATCGTCGTGCCGGTCGCCGCGCCCGCGCTGATCAAGATGGGTGTCGACCCGGTCTGGCTCGGCGTCATGATCGGCGTGAACCTGCAGACGAGTTTCCTGACGCCGCCGTTCGGCTTCGCCCTGTTCTACCTGCGGGGCGTCGCGAATCGTCTCGTGCGCACGATCGACGTCTATCGCGGCGCCGTGCCATTCGTCGCGCTGCAACTGGCGGGACTCACGCTGCTGTGGCTCGTGCCGAGCCTCGCGACGTACCTGCCCGACCGGCTGTTCGCCGCCGAAGCGCAGGCTATGGAATCGTATGCACCCGGAACCGCCACGCCACGAGCGTCGCGCGGGTCGCCGGTGGCCGACGATTTCCGCGACCTCTTCGAGGAGCCGCAGCCGGGACGCAACGAGCCCTATTACGACGACCTCGAGGACCTGGAACAACGGTGAATCGGCCGCCGATGCAGGGGGAAACAGGCTTTTGGGCCAGGCTGCGCCGCCGCAAGGTGGTGCAGTGGGCGCTTGCGTACTGCGCGGCCGCGTGGGCAGTCCTGCAGGGCATCGGGTTCGTGGCTGACGCGTTCGGGTGGCCGCCCGCCACCAAGCAGTTGGCGACGCTCGCGCTGCCGATCGGCCTGCTGGTTACGCTGGTGCTGGCGTGGTACCACGGCGATCGTGGCGAACAGCGTTTCCGCACCACCGAGATGGCGATCATCGGGCTGCTGCTGACTGTGGGCGGGATTCTTCTGTGGCAGTTCCAGCGCGCCAACCCCTCGCAGGGGTCCGCGTCCACGACCGCCGCAGCGTCGCGATCGGTCGCAGCCGCCGACATCGCCGATCGTCCTTCGATCGCCGTGCTCCCGTTCGAGAATCGCAGCGACGTGGAGAGCGACGAATTCTTCGTCGACGGCATGCACGACGACATCCTGACCCAGCTGACGAAGGTCAGCGGCCTGAGGGTCATTTCCCGCACGTCGGTGGAGCAGTTCCGGGACAGCGCGCTGCCGACACGCAGCATCGCCGAGCGGCTCGGCGTCTCCCGGATCCTGGAGGGCGGCGTGCAACGCGCCGGCAGTCGCGTGCGGATCACGGTCCAGCTCATCGATACCGCGACCGACGCTCACCTGTGGGCGGAAAACTACGACCGCGAACTCACGGCCGAGAACATCTTCAGCATCCAGAGCGAAATCGCGGTCGCGGTCGCCGCGGCCCTGGAAACGGCGGTGACGCCCGCCGAACGGGCGCGGGTGCGCGCGCTCCCGACGCGGGATCTCGCCGCGTGGGAGGCATACCATGCCGGCCGGACGAGCCTGGGCCGGCGCACCGCCGCCTCGCTGGCGGAGGCCGCCGAGCACTTCAAGCGGGCGATCGAACGCGACCCAGGACTCGCGCTCGCCTACGTCGGGCTCGCGGACGCGACCTGGCTGCAGGCGGATTATGGTGGGCGGCCGCTGGCCCCGGCCGTCGCCGAGGCCGAACAGCTGCTGCAGCGTGCGCTCGGGCTCGACCCGGAGCTGGCGGAAGCGCGCGTGACGCTGGCCAAGCTCGCGCAGGACCGGCGCGAATTCGACCGCGCCGAGGCGCTTTACCGCAGGGCCATCGAGCTCAATCCCAGTTACGCGACGGCGCATCACTGGTACTCGCAGTTGCTGTCGTTCGAAGGTCGCGACGCCGAGGCACACCGCAGCCTGCAGCGAGCCGTCGAGCTGGACCCGCTGTCCGTCCTTCTGCAGAGTGCGCTGGCCTGGAGTCTGAGCGGGTTCGGCCGGTTCGAGGAATCGCTGGCCGGATTTCGCAAGGCCAGCGAGATCGATCCGTCGAGCCCGCTGCCGTACGAGGGCATGGCCGCCGTGCACGCCTGGGCGTTCGGCCGTCTCGACGAGGCGTTGCTGCTGCTCGAACAGGCGCACCGACTCGATGCGTCCGTCGAGAGGACCGCCCGGATGGCCCAGATCCACCTCGAACTGGGCGACGAGTCGACGGCGGCCGAGCTGCTCGCCAGCGTCCCGCACGCGGGCCGCACGGCAGCCACCGTTTCAGCCTACCTGCACCTGTACCGAGGGGAGCACGGCGCGGCCGTCGAGCAGGCTCGAGTGGCCCTGCAGGCCGATCCGCGCAATACGGCCGCGCTGGCCTTGCTGCGCGATGCCGCGCTGGCAGCGGGCGATGTCGAGGCTGCGCGGGCGTCGTACGCGCGGGCGTTCCCCGAACTGCTGGCACAGGACGCGCCCGACTTGAACTTCGAGAATTTCAACGCGGCCATCGACCTCGCGCTGGTGCTCCAGCGCGGCGGCGAACGGGCGCGCGCCGGCGTGCTGCTCGACAAGAGCGAGGCGCAGCTGCGGTCGTTGGTGCGCACGGGCCCGTGGGGATACGGATTGGCGGACGTGCGGATACACCTGTTACGCGGGCAGACTGCCGAAGCCTTGCGCGCGCTGCAGGAGGCCCAACGGGCGTCGTGGAGAGGTCCGTATTGGCGTTACTGTCGGGACCACGATCCCGCACTGGCAGCGATCAGGTCACGCCCGGAATTCGCCGCGGTGTTCGACGCGGTCGAACGGGAAGTGGCCGGACAGCGCAACCGCCTCGCCCGGCGGTCGCGCTAGCTAGCCCAACTCGAACTCGAACGGCAACCTGCGCGCATTCAGGAACGCCTGCTCGCCCACGCGCGTCCACGGCACGATGTCCTTCCGGAATGCGAGGAAGTCCTCGACGATCCGCCGCACGATGCCGTTCGGCGACCGGTCGGCCGCGTGGATCTCGTTGAGCACTTCGTTGGCGGCCCTGCCGCAGGCGAGCAGCACGTCCTCCGGCAACGGTCGAACCAGCACTCCGTGCTGCTGCACGAGCGTGCGCAGCGCGGGCCCGGAGCGCGCGTTGTATTCCGCGAGCATGTCCCGCGTCGCGGCCTCGCAGGCCGTGCGCACGATCGCCTGCAGTTCCCGGTCGAGCGAGCGCCACGCCCGCTCGTTGATCATGAGCTGCAGGCACGGCCCCGGCTCGTGGTAGCCGTGCGCGTAGTAGTAACGGCAGACCTGGTAGAAGCCGAGAGCGAGGTCGTTGAACGGCCCGATCCACTCCGCGGCGTCGATCGCGCCCGATTGCAGCGCCGGGAAGATTTCCCCGCCCGGCAGCGACACGGGTGTCACCCCCAGCTTCTGCAGCACGCGGCCCTGGATGCCGGGCGCACGGAACTTGAGGCCCTTGAGGTCGGTGACCTCGCGGATCTCCCGCTTGAACCAGCCGAGCATCTGCGTGCCCGTGTTGCCCGCGTGGAAAGCGCGGATCCCGAACGGCGCGTAGAGCTCGTCCCAGAGCTTCTGGCCGTTGCCGTACTTCATCCACGCATCCATCTCGTCCGCAGTGAAGCCGAACGGGAACGCCGTGAAGAACGCGCAGCCCTCGGACTTGCCCGTGTGGTAGTAGGAGCCGTCGTGGCCGAGCTGTGCGGTGCCGTTCGCGACCGCGCCGAAGCATTCGAGCGCGGGTACCAGTTCGCCGGCGGCGTACACCCTGATGCGCAGCCGACCGCCGCTCATCGTCGTGATGTTGGCCGCGAGCCGCTCGGCGCCCGCGCCGAGACCGGGCAGGCCCTTGGGCCAGGCGGTGACCATGCGCCATTCGATGGTGCCTTTCGCGATCGCGGGCGCGGCCACGGCGGCGCCGGCGCCGAGGGCGGCCGCCTTCAGCAGCGAGCGTCGATTCACCGGGGTCTCCTGCGTGCCGTGGACGAAGGACACAAAGATAGCCGGGCGACGTGCGTTTGGTCAGCCGATCGGCAAGACTTCTTTTTTCCGTCCGCCCGGCCCAGCGAGACTCCTTGCGCCCTACCGACATCGTCTCCCCGAACCGGCGCGCCACCGCGGTGGCGTGCCTGCTGGCGATCTGCGGCCTCGCGTTTGCGTGGGACTGGTGGTCGGAGGCGCAGCCCGTCGACCTGCCGGACGGGGTCGCCACGAGCCTGCCGTGCGTTTCGTACGCGCCGTCGCGGCACGCGGGCACGGTACGCAGCAGCCTGAGCACCGCGCGAATCCGGCACGACTTCGCGCTGCTCGCGCAGCGCACGCGCTGCGTTCGGACCTACACGGTCGCCGAAGGTTACGACCAGGTGCCGGCCGTCGCGCGCGAGTTCGGCCTGCAGGTGCTCCTCGGCCTGTGGATCGGCCGCGACGCCGACCTCAACGCGGGTGAAATCGACCGCGGCATCACGCTCGCCCGGGCACATCGCGGCACGATCCGCGCCATCGTCGTCGGCAACGAAGTACTGTTGCGACACGAATTGACGCCGGCACAACTCGCGGCGCTGATCCGGCGCGTCGCCGAGGCGACGCACCTGCCGGTCACCTACGCCGACGTCTGGGGCCGCTGGATCGACCACAAGGCGCTGGCCCGCGAGGTCGACTTCGTCACAGTGCACATCCTGCCGTACTGGGACGACGACCCCGTCGGGATCGACGACGTCATTGCGTACGTGGATCGACTGTACTCGGGGCTGCGGCGCGAGTTCCCCGGCAAGGCGTTGTACGTCGGCGAGACCGGCTGGCCGAGCGCGGGTCGACCGCGCGGGGCGGCCGAGCCCGGCCGGCTGCAGCAGGCGCGTTACTTGCGTGAGTTCACGGTGCTCGCGGCGCGACGCGGCTTCGACTTCAACGTGATCGAGGCTTTCGACCAGGCCTGGAAGATCCCCCACGAAGGCACGGTCGGCGGGCACTGGGGGCTGCACGACGCCGACGCGCGGCCGAAGTTCGCCTGGACGGGGACGGTCGTCGAATCGCCACTCGGCGCGCCGCTCGCGTGGTCCGCGCTGCTCGCCGGCGTCCTTTGCGCCCTCGTCGTCGCAGCGACGATGTCCGGTCGCAGCGCCCGGCTTCGCGCCGCGGCCGCGTCGTTCGCCGCCGTTTCGCTCGCGATCACGATCGGCGCGCGCCAATGGCAATACCTGGTCGACGGCAACGTCCACTGGCTCGACTGGGCCGGTACGCTCGCGATGTGCGCGCTGGGCTGGATCGCACTCGCCTTTGCGCTGCGCGCGCTGGCCCGCGAGGAACCGGGGACGACCGACCCGGTCCCGCGTGGCGTGATGTTGCCGCTGCTCGCGAGTGGCGCCTATGTGGGGCTCGGGCTCGCTTTCGCGGGCCGCCACCGCGATTTCCCGGTGTGGCTGTTCCTGCCCGCCGCGCTGGCGCTCGGCGGCTCGGCACTCGCCGGCCCGGGCGCACGGGCCGCAGCGCTGCGCCGGCACAGCGCGAACGAAGAGGTCATGCTCGCGGCCTGGCTGGTCGCGGCGGCGTTCGTGATTCCCTGGCTCGAGCGGCTGCAGAACCTGCGTTCAGCGGCCTGGGGCGTCGTGAGCCTCGCGCTCGGGCTGTCCGTGCTGCTGCCATGGGCCCTGCAGGCGCGCGAGCGCGAGCGCGCCGCCAATGACGCCGACGCCGGCCCAGGTGAAGTTGTACAGCACCATGCCGCAGGTGCCGACGGCCACCGCGAGCAGGGCGAGCCCGCGCGACCGCCACCATAGCGCGAGCGCGGCGAGGGCGACGCTCGAGAGGCCGAACACGTCCTGCAGGAACGCGCGGATCACGAGCATGCGCGCCTGGCACCACCACGGGGCCATCCGACCCTCGCAGAGCTGGCCGAGGTCCGCGCGTTCGATCAGCCCATAGCGCACGGCCGCCGCCGCGGCGTAGGCGACGACCATCGCCAGGGCGACCTGCACGATCGAACGCACGAGTTCCCGTGGCGAGTTGACCATTCTCGACTACCCCGCCCCGTGACGACGCCCGTGCCGATTCGGGTTAGATTACACACTGCGCCAGCCCCACGGACCGGCGCGCAATAACAACCAGGATCGATCGATCGCAGGAGGGAACCATGACCATCGATTGCATTTCCGCCGCCCCGCGCGCGCGTGCCGTGCTCGGCTCGCTGGCACTGTGCGGAGCCCTGTTGCTGGGCGTGCCGGCGCACGGCGACGTCGGCGCCGCCGTCACGATCGCGAGCGGCCTGGCGAACCCTCGCGGGCTCGTTTTCGCACCGAACGGCGACCTGTACGTCGCCGAATCGGGCAGCGGAGGCTCCGGCAACTGCACGTTTTCCCCACCGAACCCGACGGTCGATCGCTGCTACGGCGAAACGGGTGCGGTCAGCCGCATACGACCTGAAGGCGGTTTCGATCGCATCGTGACCGGCCTGCCGTCGCTGGCGCAGCCGAGCGGGTTGGCCGAAGGCGGCCCCGTCGACATCTCGTTCCTGGGCATGGCAGGGATCGTTACGATGAGCTGGGGCGGCGATCCGGCGCTGCGCGCGGCGCTCGGCCCGAAAAGCTGGATGTTCGGCACGCTGCTGCAGGTCACGCCGTCGGGCGCGTGGAAAGTGGTTGCGGACGTCGCCGCGCACGAAGCCGCGGTGAACCCGGCCGGCGGTAACGTCGATTCGAACCCGTACAACACGCTCGCGCAGCCGGGTCGGCGGCTGGTCGCAGACGCCGGCGCCAACGCGATCATCGAGGTGCGGCCGAACGGTCGCACTGCGACGTTCGCGCTGCTGCCGTTCCTGCCGCCGGTGCCGCCGATACCGGCGCCGCGCGAGCCGGTGCCGACCTCGATCGTCGAAGGTCCCGACGGCGCGCTCTACGTCAGCCAGGACTCCAACCCCGGCGCGATCGTGCGCATCGACGTCGCCAGCTGACGACCGCGCGCCCCGGACAGGGCGCCTCACGACGAGGGCGCGTCGAAGCCTCGGGCCTGCGC
>DASSJN010000077.1:0-20821 GCA_035691185.1 Steroidobacteraceae bacterium | reverse complement strand
ATCACGGGCGCGTAGAGCGCCGGCATCATGATCGAGTAGGCGAGTGGGAACACGGCGAAGAGTCCGCCGCCACCGAGCACGAGCCAGGTCTCGTTGCCGTCCCAGACCGGGGCCACGGAATTCATCATCTCGTCGCGATGGGCCTCCTGTGGCAGGAACGGGAAGAGGATCCCGACGCCGAGGTCGAAGCCGTCGAGGATCACGTACGCGATCACCGAGAACGCGATCAATCCGGCCCAGACGAGCGCGAGGTCCACGTTCATTTCTCGCCCCCACCGGATTGTCCCATCACGGGCGCGGGCATGATGCCGTGCGCGCGCATCGGCTCGTGCGGCGGCAGGTCGGGCTCCGACGGCTGCGGCGGCGAGCCCATGAGCCGCAGCATGTAGAACGCGCCCGCGCCGAACACGGCGAAGTACACGACCGCAAATGCCGCGAGCGACGCGGCCACGGCTTCGGTGGCCACGGACGAGACCGAGTCCGCGGTCGTGAGCAGGCCGTAGATCGTCCAGGGCTGGCGTCCGACTTCCGTCGTGATCCAGCCCGCGATGACGGCGACCAGGCCGGCCGGGCCCAGCGCGACCGCGGTGCGCAGGAACGCGCGCTGCTCGTACAGTTTGCGCCGTGCGCGCAGCACGAGGCTCCACAGGCCGAGCGCGAACATCGCGACCCCGGCGGCGACCATCACGCGGAAGCTCCAGAACACGACCAGCGCGTTCGGGCGTTCGTGGGCGGGCCAGTCCTTCAACCCGCGCACCTCGCCGTTCCAGTCGTGCGTCAGGATCAGGCTGCCGAGCTTCGGGACCTCGAGCGCGTATCGCGTGCGCTCCTGCGCCATGTCCGGCCAGCCGAAGAGCAGCAAAGGGGCACCGGCCTGCGTCTCGAAATGACCTTCCATGGCCGCGACCTTGGCCGGCTGGTGCTCGAGCGTGTTCAGGCCGTGCAGGTCGCCCACGAGGACCTGGATCGGCGCCACCAGCGCCGCCATCCACATCGCCATCGAGAGCATGATGCGGGTCGCCTCGCCGGAGGTTCGGCGCAGCAACTGCCACGCCGCGGTGCCGCCGACGATGAACGCCGTGCTCAGGTACGCCGCGAGCACCATGTGCACCAGACGGTACGGGAACGACGGGTTGAAGATCACGGCCCACCAGTCCGTCGGCACGAACTGGCCGGCCTCGTTGATCGCATAACCCTGCGGCGTCTGCATCCAGCTGTTGACCGACAGGATCCAGAACGCCGACAGCGCCGTCCCGAATGCGACCATGCAGGTGGCGAAGAAGTGCAGCTTCGGGCCGACGCGCTTGAGGCCGAACAGCATCACGCCGAGGAAGCCGGCCTCGAGGAAGAACGCCGAGAGCACCTCGTAACCCATCAACGGCCCGATCACGGGCCCGGCCTTGTCCGAGAACACGCTCCAGTTCGTGCCGAACTGGTAGCTCATCACGAGCCCCGAGACGACGCCCATGCCGAAGGCGACCGCGAAGATCTTCTTCCAGTAGTTGAAGAGGTCGAGGAACACGGCGCGGCGCGTGTAGAGCCAGAGCCCTTCGAGCACCGCGAGGTAGCTCGCCAGGCCGATCGAGATCGCCGGGAAAATGATGTGGAAGCTCACCGTGAAGGCGAACTGCCACCGGGCGAGAAGCAGGGCCGTCGAGCTGACCTCGTCCATCTCGGGGCCAAGGGTAAAGCTTCCGCGCCGGCCCGTGGGGGAAAAAGGGCTCCCGCGGTCTTCCCGGTATGGCTCTCCGGATGGCTCCCCGGGAGGCATGAGGCCGCGCGCATGCGCCGGCACGATGCCGCCCCATGAGACTCGGGCGTTCCACCGTTCCTGCACTGCTGGCGTTCTTGCTGGCCACCGCCGGCGCCCCTGCCCAGGCCGACGACGGCCCGGCGGCGCTCGCGCCGCTGCCAGGACGCCTGAGCGAGACGGGACTCTTCGCGCCGGGCTCGGTGACTGAGATCACGCCGCGCGCGGTGTCATTCTCGCCGCAGTACCCGCTGTGGTCGGACGGCGCGACCAAGCGCCGCTGGATTTCGCTGCCGCCGGGCACGTTCGTCGATGCCTCGAACCCCGATGCGTGGGTGTTCCCGCTCGGCACGAAGCTCTGGAAGGAGTTCGCGGTCGGTCGTCGTGTCGAGACGCGCTACATCGAGCGAGCGGCCGACGGCTCCTGGCGGTTCGGGACCTACGTCTGGAACGTCGGGGGCACGGACGCGACGCTGGCGCCGGCCGAGGGCATTGCCGCGCTCCCGCTCGAGCGTGCCTCGCGTGGCGGCACGTACGCGATTCCGGGCGAGTTCGATTGCCGTGCGTGCCACGAGGGTGCGCCGGTGCCGGTGCTCGGCTTCAGCGCGTTGCAGCTCTCCGCGGACCGCGACCCGCTCGCGCCGCACGCAGAAGCGTCGCCGGTCGACCTGGACGCACTCGTCGCGCAGGGGCTCGTCCGCCACCTGCCGCGGCCCCTGCGGGCCACGCCGCCGCGCATCGCCGCACGCACACCGACTGAACGCGCGGCGCTCGGCTACCTGCACGGCAATTGCGGCCACTGTCACTCCACGCCGGGCGACTCCGGCGCCGCAGTGCCGGTCCCGGTCGTGCTCGCGCAGTCGGTCGCGCACGCGAAGGCGAGCGCCGAGTCGGTGCGTCGCTCGCTCGTCGACGCCGCGAGCCGCTTCCGTCCGCACGGCGGCGCCGAGGCGCCCTCGCGGCTCGTCGTGCCGGGCCGGTCGGCGGCAAGCGTGCTTCCGCTGCGCATGCGCTCGCGCGACCCGCGCGTGCAGATGCCGCCGCTCGGCACGGCGCTGGCCGACCGGCAGGCCGTCGAATTGATCGAGCGCTGGATCGACCAGGACCTGAACGACCAACGACAACAGCCCGTCAGGATTCACACCCAGGAGGAGACTTCACCATGGACCGTTACTCGTACCCAGGCCGGCTCGCGTTGACCGTACTCGCGAGCATTGTCGCGGGCTCGGTGCTCGCCGAGGACGCGCCTGCGCCCGCGACCGCGACGACGGGGCTGGCCGCGATGAGCTGGAACACGTAGGCGTCGACGCCGTCGACCGCGACGGGTCCGAACGCCGAGCAGATCAGGCGCGGCAAGTACCTCGTGACCACGTCCGGCTGCAACGACTGCCACACCCCCTTCAAGCCGGGACCGAACGGCCCCGAGCCGGACATGGGCCGCATGCTCTCGGGGCACCCCGAGCGGCTCGTCATCACGGCGCCCGCGAAGGTGCAGGACGCGCCGTGGCTGATGTCGTCCGCGGCAACGAACACGGCCCATTCGGGCCCGTGGGGCGTGAGCTTCACAGCGAACCTGACGCCTGACCCGGAGACGGGCATCGGCAGGTGGACGTTCCGCAACTTCAAGGACACGATCCGCACGGGTCGTCACCTCGGTCGCGGACGCGCCGTGCTGCCGCCGATGCCGATCGCGATGTACCGTCACATGACGGACGAGGACCTCGCCGCCGTGTTCGCGTACCTGCAGACGATCCCGGCCGTGAACAATCGCGTGCCGGAGCCGCTGCCACCCGCCGCGGAGGGCGCGGTCGCGGCGGCGACATCGAACTGAGTCGTGGCCACGTGCGAGCCGGTTGCGGTCGTCTGCAGCCGGCTCGTGCCGTCGCCTTGACGGCACGGCGATCGGGCCAGAGACTGCAGCGATGACGACGAAAAAATTCGCGACCGGCGGCGTGGTGCTCGACAAGTCGGGCCAGGTTCTGCTGGTCGAACCGAAGGGACACTTCGACGGCTACGCCTGGACGTTCCCGAAAGGCCGGCCGAGTCCGGGCGAGACGGCCGAGGAAGCGGCGCTGCGCGAAGTGCTCGAGGAGTCGGGCGTGTTCGCGCGCATCGTGGGCCTGATCCCGAAGGTCTACGACGGCGGTACGACGCAGAACGTCTACTTCCTGATGCGTCCGATCGCCGAGACCGGCAACTGGAGTTCGGAGACCCACGCGATCCGCTGGGTGGCGCCCCTCGCGGCCGCGGACCTGATCGGCAAGACGACGAATCCCGACGGCAAGCTGCGCGACATCGCAGTGCTGCACGACGCGCTCGAACTGATGGGGCGGCTGACGACGGGGCCCGCCTGAGCGCGAAAGGGTGGTGGTGGCACCGTCCCTGGCGCCACCGATGATCCGGTTCCCTACCCGATACGGCCGCGGGTGCGAGGCGGGCGGTGCCTCGGCCTTGCCCGGGTTCGCCTTGCGCCGCAGGTAGTAGCTCTCCGTCGAAGCGGCAGGATCGCAGCCGCCAGGCTCGCTGGATGAGCCTGCAAAACCGTCAGCGCCCGATTCTTGTCGGTATCGCCCCGGCAGCTTGTCCGTCGCGCCTCGTCCCTCGCGCGCGCGTGATCCGTACCTTGTGCCGCGTGCCGCAGCTGCGTCACAGGACGACACATCACATCACTCACGCAGGAGACAGACCGATGAACATCCGTTTTTGCATGGCGCTGACCGTACTGGCGCTGCTGGGCGCCGCGATCCCGCCCGCCTGGGCCCACGGAAGCGATGAAACCGTGATCGAGACCGCCGGGACGTCCAACCCGGCGACGCTCGTGCAGCTCGAGACCGTGAAGCGCGCCACGGCGCGGTTCCTCGACGAGCAGGCCGCGATCGACGCGGGCTACGTCGACATCAGCGTGTTCTATCAGAACATGGGCCACCACTACCTCAAGCCGACGCTGCTCGACGCGACGTTCGAACTCGAGCAGCCCGAACTGCTCGTCTATGCCGTCGACCCCTGCAGCGGTGCACGTCGGCTCGTGGCGGTCGAGTACGCGGCGCCGGTCGATCTCGTGAAGGACGCGCCCGCCGGGTTCGCCGGCACCGACGACCGCTGGACGGTCAACCAGCAGTTCCAGCTGTGGACGCTGCACGTGTGGCTGTACGAGTACAACCCGGCCGGCGTGTTCGCCTCGCACAACGTGCGCGTGCCCTGAGCGCGTGTGCCCGTCCTCACACTCACGAAAGGAGATTCACATGAAGCGCTACATGATCGAGCGCGACGTCCCCGGCATCGGGGGATTGCCGCCCTGCGAGCTGGCGGCCGCCGCCGCCCGGTCGAACGCCGCGCTGGCGCAGCTCAACGGCCGCGCCGAATGGGTGCAGTCGTACGTGACCGCAGACAAGACGTTCTGCATCTACCTCGCCAACGACGAGTTCGCGATCTACGAGCACGCGCGGTTGAGCGGCTTCCCGGCCAATCGCGTCACCGAGATCGGCGGTATCATCGATCCGTCGACGGCAAGCTGAAGCGCACCCACCGCCCGTTGCAGACAGTGATGGGCGGTGTGGTCTCGTGGGGGAGAGCGCATGATCGAAGTGACCGTGATGCTGCTCGGCGGCTGCTACGCTTCGACGGCGCTCGGCCCGGTGGAGGTCTTCCACAGCGCGGGCTGGCTCTGGAACCTGCTCAACGGCGAGACCCAGTCCCCGCGTTTTCGCGTCACGACCGCATCGCTCGGCAGCCGCCGGGTCATGAGCCCCTACGGTGTCGAACTCGTCGCGCAGAAGGAGATGCGCGACGTTCGTGCGACCGACCTGATCGTCGTCCCGTCGGCGGGGATCGATCTCGACGCGCAACTCGAGGCGCATCGCGACATGTACCCGTGGCTGCGCCGCCACGCCGCCAAGGGCGCCTACGTCGCCGGCGTGTGCGCCGGGGCGGCGTACCTCGCCGAGGCCGGGCTGCTCGACGACCGCGAAGCCACGACGCACTGGGCCTCGGCGCCGGAGCTGCAGCGGCGGTACCCGGCCGTGAAGTGGCGTCCCGACAAGATGATCACCGAGGACCGTCGGGTCGTCTGCAGCGGCGGGGTTTACGCATCGATCGACCTGAGCCTGTACCTGGTCGAGAAGTTCTGCGGACACGAGGTCGCGGTGCAGACCGCGAAGTCGCTCGTGATCGGCATGCCGCGCGCGCGGCAGACGGGTTATGCGGTGCTGCCGCTGTCGCGGCCGCACGACGACGACTCCATACGGTCGGCCGAGCAGAGCATCGAGCGCAACTTCAACCGGCCGCTGCGCATCGAGGACATGGCGCGCGAGCGGCACATGAGTCCGCGCAATTTCGTGCGCAGGTTCAAGTCGGCGACGGGTCGGACGCCCGGCGACTACCTGCAGGCGACGCGCGTCGCGGTCGCGAAGCAGTTGCTCGAAAGCGGCGCGCGCTCGGTGCAGACGGTCTGCGACGCGGTCGGCTACGAGGACCCCGCCTTCTTTCGCGCCTTGTTCAAGCGCCACACCGGCATGTCGCCCGCCGAGTACCGCGAGCATTTCGGCTCGATCGCGTTCGGAAAACTGCGGTCCGAGCAGGGGTAATGACACTGCCGTCGTCGGAAACGTGCCCGCAGAAAAAACGCCCACCGCACGCGGGGTGCGGTGAGCGTATTTCAGCGACTGGCTGAGGTCGCGCCTTACTCGTCGGCATCCTCGGCCGGCGGCATGCTGGTCGACTCCTGCGGCTCGGCAGGCGAAGTCGTGGCGGGCTCGGCAGGCGCGGCGGGCTCAGCAGGCGAGGCGGGCTCAGCAGGCGAGGCCGCGGGGTTCGTCCCCTGGTCGGCGTCCATGCGGGCCTTCTGCGACTCGTGCCAGGTCCGGAACTCGCCGTGCGTCAGCTTGTCGTCGTCGTCGACGTCGATGTCGTCGAAGTTGTCGGCCAGTGCCGGCGCGACCTTCGACAGCTCGGCCTTCGACAGGGACCCGTCGCCGTCGGTGTCGGCGTTCTTCCACTGGTCAGTGGACCCGTCGCTGGCCGTGCTGGTGCCGTCCGTGGCCGAAGCCGAGGTCGCCTTGGGGTGCGAGGGGTCGTCGCCGACGGTGCCGGCCGAATACGGATAGTACGAGCCGCTCGTCGCATGCTCGTCCACGTTGCTCCCCTTCGAGCCAACGCTCTCGTTGCCGCTGGTGGCCGTATCTGCGTCCTTCGACGCCGAGGTCTCGGCCGGCGCAGTGCTTTGCGCGGGCGGGGTGGCTGCGGCCGGGTCTGTGGGTGCCGGCTGCGCCTGGGCAGCGACGCCGGCGAGCAGCACGGAGGAAATTACGACTGAGAGCTTGGTTCTTAACATGACGACCCCTCCTTGGTTTGGTTTCGTCTGGTCAGTGTGACCCGTGGTTCACCGCCGTGTTCCGGCACCGCTGTCTGCGGCTGGCGACAAAGTGCATTTAGACGGCCGATCGTCCGTAACGCTGACACGCGACGTCAGCCGAGTGCTTGCCGTCGTGCGGTGAGTGTCCTGCGTGTGGCGCGCAGCGGCGGCGTCGGCACCATTCGGGGATGTGGAAGCGGCGTAGCGGATACTCACGAGTGCCGCTCCGGCGCGCGGGGTCTAGCCTGCAGGAAGTATCGAGGCACCTGGAGTACCCGCTCGGCGCTCCGCCCTCGTGTGGCCCCCGATTTCCTCATGACTTTCGACGTCACCTGCGTCGCGCGGCTCTCCGGGGAGAGCCGTAGACGGCGACGGGCGGCAGTCCTTGCGCGATTGCTCCTGCGTGACGTCTGGACCCGCTCCGGGAGAAAACAGATGATGACCAGACCCAAGTTCCTCGCCTGCGCGGTGGCGGCAACCCTGCTCGCCGTCGCGGCGCCTGCATCCGCGAAACTGACCGACGTCGAGGCCGCGCGCCTCGGTACGGACCTCACGCCGGTCGGGGGCGAGAAGGCCGGCAACAAGGACGGCACGATTCCCGCGTGGACCGGCGGGCTGTGCGCGCCCCCTGCGGGGTGGACGCCGGCGCAGGGTTACACGGACCCGTTCCCGAACGACAAGGTGCAGTTCACGATCACCAAGGCCAACGCAACGCAGTACAAAGACAAGCTGACGCCCGGCACGCTGGCCATGCTGAACAAGTACGAAGCCTTCAAGATGCCGGTCTACACCACGCGGCGCACGGCTTGCCTGCCGCAGGAGGCGAACGACCTGATCAAGTCGATGGCCACCAAGATCGACCTGCAGGGCTTCGGCTACGTGGGCGGCTTCTCCTATACGCCTTTCCCGATCCCGAAGAGCGGCCTCGAGGCGATCTGGAACCACGTGACTCGTTACCTGGGCGGTGGCGTCGTACGCCAGTACAACACCTTCCCGGTGCGCGCCAACGGCGACTACTACAAGATCACGACCGAGGAAAGGCGGGTGTTCTACCGCAACCTCGACCAGGCGAAGGACAACCTGCTCGGCGTGTTCATGCAGCGCTTCCTCGGCCCCGCGACCCTCGAAGGCACGGTGTTCCTCGTGCACGAGCCCATCGACCAGGTCAGGGAGCAACGCTCTGCGTGGATCTACAACTCCGGCCAGCGCCGGGTGCGGCGTGCGCCGGACCTGTCGTACGACAACATCAACGACGGCACCGAGGGGCTGCGCACGACCGACCAGTTCGACGCGTTCAACGGCGCGCCCGACCGCTACGACTGGAAACTCGTCGGCAAGAAGGAGATCTACGTCCCGTACAACGCGTACAAGCTGTCGAACAAGAAGCTCAAGTACAAGGACGACGTCGTCCGCAAGAACACACCCAACGCGGACCTGATGCGCTACGAGTTGCACCGGGCGTGGGAGGTCGAAGCGACGCTGAAACCGAACAGCAAGCACATCTACGCCAAGCGCGTGTTCTACCTCGACGAGGACAGCTGGAACGTGCTGTACGAGGATGTCTATGACACGCGCAAGCAGCTCTGGCGCGTGAGCATCCACCCGGCCATCCAGTACTACGATGCCAAGGTGCCGTGGGTTCGCGCCAACATCTGGCACGACCTCGGCAACGGCAGCTACCTGCTGACTAACCTCGACAACGAGATCAGGACGCCGTGGTCGTTCGGTGCGAAGGCCGCCTGGGGCGACTTCCAGCCGGATGCCCTGCGTCGCCTCGGCACGAAGTGACGACTCCTTAGAAGAAGAAAAGCGACACCCCTGGGACGCGACGTTCCAGGGGTGTCGCAGGACGCCGGAAGGGAGACGTCCGTCACGACCGGCCCTCGTGCGTGTGCACGAGGCGGCTCGCGGTCGTACCTCGTATGTGCCCGCACCGGGGTCGGCGGTTCACGCCGACGCTCGCAACGATCGAACGAGCGGCGCAGTGAACCTGCGCGATCTGCGCCGGTACCCACGGCTCGACCCACTCGAAGCGTGGATGAGTCATGGATGCGTCACGTCGAAGTTCAACCATGGGCGGCCTCGCGCTGTGCCTGCTGCTCGCCGGTTGCGCCGGCAGCGGCGAAGGGCTCGACGCCAACGGCAGGCCGCTGGACGAGGGCGGCGGCGGAACCGTGCCGCTGACGCCGGACCTCGCGTCGATACAGGCGAACGTGTTCACGCCGGTCTGCGCGCCGTGTCACAGCGGCGCCGGCGCGCCTCAGGGCCTGCAGCTGGATGCGGAAAACAGCTACGCCGCGCTGGTCGGTGTGCCGAGCAGCGAGGTGCCGGGCCTGCTGCGCGTCGAGCCGGGCGAGCCGGACTCGAGCTACCTCGTGCAGAAGCTGGAGGGTCGTGCGTCGGTCGGCGCACGCATGCCGCTCGGGCAGCCCGCACTGCCCGAGGCCACGATCCTCGTCATTCGCCAATGGATCCAGGACGGCGCATTGCCGGATTCGGCGGGGTCTGCCGCCGCGCTTTCGCCGTTCGCCGTGAAGGCGGTGTCGGCGTCGGCGAGCGTGATCGCCGTGGCGTTCGATCGGCCGCCCGACGCCTCGCTGGTCAGCCCGGCGACCGTCGAACTCCGTGCCGCCGCGAGCCCGGCGACGTCGCCGGCAATCGGAACCGTCCTCGAGGTCTCGAGGCACAACGACTCGCTGCTGCTGATCGAACCGGCGGCGCCGCTCGCACCGGGCAGCTATGAACTCACGTTGCGCGGCTCGGGACCGGTGGCGCTCGCCGACTGGAGTGCCGGAGTGCTCGACGGCGACGGCGACGGCCGACCGGGCGGCGATCACGTCGCGACCTTCGACATCGTGGAGGCCCCGTGAACAGGCATAGCTGGACCATCGCTCGCGCATGGCTGGCGGCGGTCGCTGCGATGGCGGCCCACTCCGCGCTGCACGCGGAGCCTTACCTCGCCGTGCAGCAAGGCTACCGCTGCGCGGCGTGCCACGCGAGCGCGACGGGTGGTGGCTTGCGCACCGAGTTCGGCAACCTTTACGCGCAGAACGTGCTCCCGGCCCACCGCCTCGACCTGGGCGAAGAGTCGTGGACGGGCTCCGTCTCGAAGTTCGTCGCGCTCGGCGGCAACCTGCGCGGCGGCTGGACGGGCGCGAGCATCGAGGGCCAGGACAGCAGCAGTGAGTTCGACGTCACCGAGGGCCGGATCTACCTGCAGGTGCAGCCGATCCCGGGGCGGCTGGCGCTGTACGTCGACGAACGGGTCGCGCCGGGGGCCGCCGACAATCTCGAGGCCTATGCGAAGTACACGCATGCCCCGCAGCAATGGTTCGTGCGCGTCGGCAAGTTCTACCTGCCGTTCGGGCTCCGGCTCGAGGACGACTCCGCTTTCACGCGACAGATGCCCGGCCTCAGCATGACGACGCCCGACACAGGTGTCGAGGCCGGCTGGGAGTCGGAACAGTGGTCGGCGCAGCTCGCGGTCAGCAACGGCAGCGGCGGCGGGCCCGAGACCGACGACGGCAAGCGGGTCACGGGCCAGCTCGTCTACGTCCAGCCTGTGTGGCGCCTGGGCGCGGCCGCGAGCCATAACTCGTCCGATGCCGGCGATCGTACGGGCTACGCGCTGTTCGGCGGAGTGCGGACGGGGCCGATCGCCTGGCTCGGCGAATTCGACTTCGTCACCGACGACGGGTTCTCGACCGGAACGCGCGACCTGATGAGCGGTCTGCTGGAAGCGAACTGGCAACCGCGACAGGGTCACAACGCGAAGTTGACCGGTGAATGGCTCGATCCCGACGCGGATGTCGACGAGGACGAGCAGGTGCGGTGGAGCCTCGTGTACGAGTACTCGCCGATCCCGTTCCTGCAGTTGCGCGGCGGTGCGCGCCTCTACGACGGCATTCCGCAGAACGCGTTACAGAACCGCGAGGAATACTTCGTGGAACTGCACGGCTACTTCTGAGCGCAGCAGGAACTCAATCGCGCGCGACCGGGAGTGCGGTTGCGGACTCCCCGGACGCGCTGCACTGCGCGTTCGCGACCACCGCCGAGACCGCGATGCAGGCATTGATCGAACGCAGCGCGGGCCCGTCGGTCAGGTGCAGCTCCCGCGTGGCGTTCGTCAGCACGTCGTGAACGTCGGCCGGGGAGAGGAGCGGATTGCGTGCGCGCAGCAGCGCGACGACGCCCGAGACACCCGCGGTTGCGAGCGAACTGCCCGACTGGAAGTCGTAGTGGCCCTGCGGCGTCAGGGTGAGCACCTCGCGCCCCGGCGCGTGCAGCGCCGTCGGCGCCTGCGAGACGTGCTCGGCCATGTCGACGGGCAGGACCGTGGGCGCGCCGGCGGGAAAGCCGTCCATGCGGCCGTTCTCCGGCACGGCGCCCACCACGACGATGCCCCGTTCCGTCGCCCGCTGCGTCAAGGCGACGAGCAGCGGGTCGAACGGGCCGACGAGGCTCAGGTTGATCACGTCGACCCTGGCGTCGATGGCGGCCGCGAGCCCGAGCGCGAGCGTGAAGCTGTTGCACGCCGCGGTGGCATCGGCGAGCTGCCAGCAGGCCTTGAACGCCACGACGTCGACGCGCGGCGCGACGCCGACGATGCCCTGGCCGTTGTTGCCGACCGCTGCGATGATGCCCGCGACGGCGGTCCCGTGCCGGTCGCGCAGGAACTGTGCGCGGTCCGCGTCGACGAAGTTCCGGGTTCGTCGAATGCGACCGGCCAGGTCCGGGTGGCCGGTGTCGACGCCCGTGTCGATGACCGCGACCGTGGCGCCGTCGCCATCGGACCATTGATGGGCTGCGGCGAGAGACATGTCGCGGAACGACCGCTGCAGTCCGAAGTAAGGGTCGTTGTAACGGCCGGCCGAGGTCGAGAAGCGGTGCAACGGCTGGGCGAGCTCGACACGGGGATCGGCCGCCAGCCGCGCGAGGAGGGCGTCGCGCGAGCGCCCGGGTGGCACCTCGTAGAGCAGGCAATGCACGCGCAGCGTCGCGATCGGCCACGCCGAGACCTGGCGCAATCCGTACTCGATCGCGAGCGTGTTCGCGAGCATCCTGGCCTGGCTGCTCACGCGATACCCGACCGCCGCCGCGTCGTAGCCACGCAGCGTCGAGCCGGCGCGCGAGGGCAGCGCGGCCACACGGTTCGCGACGGTGACCAGAAGGTAGCGTTCCGGCTCCGCGCGGACCGCCGCGGGCAACGGCGGGGTGGTGACGCCGGCGGGGACTGCGGCACAAGCGGCCAGCCAGGCCGCGCACGCGATCGCCAGGCAGGCCCGGGTCATCGCGAGCCTGCGTGGGCTGCCACGGGTTCCGCGAATCGCACTCGCGGGTCGCCGCGCAGGCGAACGAGCGCGTCATCGAGCGCAGCAGTCGAAGCGTTGCGATCCAGGCCCAAGGTGTAGACGCCCGCTTCGGTCGGGCCTGCCACGACCGTGAGCCCCGCCGCGCGCGTGATCGCGGCGAGTTCCTCGACCGTGGTGGTGTCCGCGAAGACGGCCCGGATCTGCGGCGCGGCGACGACCGCAGTGGTGCCGCTCGTCGCCGTCGCGGTGTGAAAGAGGGCCGGGTCGTCCCGGGGCGACGAGCGCAAGTACAGGGTGCCGATGCTCGCTGCTCCGACGAGGAGCACGACGCCGGCGGCGAGTCGCCAGCGGGAATGTGCGGCGAATGGTCCTGCCGCACGTGCAGGCATCGGCGGGACCGGGTCGGCGCCCATTCGCGGCACGTCGCGGTCCAGTTCCTCGATGCGTGACCAGAGTCGTTCGAACGACGCCTGCGGTGCATGCTCGACGTTCGAGGCGTCGTGCCTCATCGCGTCGCGCAGCCGCTGTTGCGCGGAGGCCTCGTGTCGGCAGGCCTCGCATCGCTGCAGGTGGTCCTCGACCATGGCCACTTCGGCGCCGTCGAGCGTGCCGTTGACCCACCACGGCAGCAGCTCGAACACCTCGGCATGGACGTCCGTCGAGTGCGACTCGGCGCTCATGTGTGCGTGCCGTCCTCCGAACCGTCCAGTCGGGGCAACAGCAGTCGCAGCTTGCGGCGCGCGTGGAACATGCGCGTCTTGACCGTGTTGAGCGGGCAATCGGCGATCTGCGCCACCTCGGCGCACGACAGCCCGTGGTAGTAGGCGAGTTCGATCACGAGCCGCTGGTCGGCCGGTAGCTGGACCAGCGCCTGGTCGAGCCAGTCGCGGAGTTCGCCGGTCTCGTCGTTCGCTCCGTCGCGTTCGGCGGGCGCGCTCGACGGATCGTGCAACGCGACCGTCGCGCCCAGGTTCAGCCGGCGCAGCGTCTTGAGGGCGCGCCGATACGCGATGCTCATGATCCAGGTCGACACCTTGGAGCCGCCGCGGAACTCGGGCGCCTTGCGCCAGACGACCCAGAGCGTGTCGTTGATGATTTCTTCCGCGACGTCGTAGCGCCGCGTGAGCCGCGTCAGGAAACGTGCGAGCCGTCGGTGATAGCTGACGTAGAGTTCGCGGAACGCCTCCCGGTCGCCGCCGGCGACGCGCAGGATCAGCTGCTGCTCGACGGCGTCGGCCGGGCGGGACGAGTCCTCGCCTCGGCTTCGGCGCGGGGCGGGGTCGCTCGGCGGCCCGCGGTCCTTCGACGACGCTTCCATGGCCGTATGTTCCGCGCCGCCGCCCGGCGGTTCAACGGTCGGGGGCTCCCGTCACCGGAACTTCCAGGACGCCGTCAGGGACCACCGCGCGTCGGCCACCTCCGCCCCGAACATCGCCTCGGCGTCTTCCGCCGCGACGTACCAGCCGAGATCGAGTTGCCACGCGGCCTGCTCGAAGCTCAAGCCTGCGCCGCCGTAGCCGTAGCCGGACCCGAACAGGTCCGACAGGTCGTAGTAACCGGCGCTGGCGGTCGCCGAAAGGGCATTCCGGAGCGGCCAGCGCCCCACGATCTCATACGAGAGCGTCTGCTCGTCGGACTCGATGCCGCCATAGGACCGCGCATACCGCGACGTGTTCGGTGACCACGCGATGCTCGCGACCAGGCGGTCGAGCCAGGCGATCGAGGCCACCAGCTCGGCGTAGTCGTAGCTCAGCCGCGGATCGTCGTTCGGGTAGACGTAGGCGACGCCGTAGAGCCGGCAATCCCAGTGGGTCGCGACCGGCCGGCTCAGGCCCGCGTAGGCGTTGAATTCCTGCGTCGCCCCGGGACCCGGGTTCAGGTCGACGGTCGAGAACCACAGCCCCGCGAACCATCCCGCATTCGCCTGGTAGTGCACGTCGGCCTGCAGCGCCGGCGCGCCGCGCGTCTGGGAAATGCCTCGAAACACGTAATCGGTGGTGGCGGCGACATGGCCGGCGAAGGCGCCCTCGGCCACGGCCTCGGGCAGCGTCAGCGCCGTGAGCACGGCGACCCCGAGTCGTGGGTGCGTACAGTACATCCGCTATGTCGGCTGTCCCGCCTGCAACGGCCCGATCCGGAAGGGTCGCATCATTTCATTGTCCTCGTGCTCGACGATGTGACAATGCCAGACGAACTGCCCGGGCGTGCTGAATCGCGCCCGCACGCGGGTCACCTGCCCGGGATACACGATCACGGTGTCCTTGAAGCCTGTCTCCCATGGCTCCGGTGGCACGGGGTCGCCGGCGAGCTGCACGGGCTCGACGGCTTCGCCGTCGTCGTCCTGGACCAGCCGCTGGCGGTCGACGACCTCGAAGGCGACCTCGTGGATGTGCATCGGGTGCGCATCGCCGGTCAGGTTGTGCATTTCCCAGAGCTCGGTCGTGCCCGGGGCAGGGTTTTCCGTCACCGGGCCCATCCAGGCGTCGGCGACGACGTGACCGGCCACGACTCGACCGAGCACGGCTTCCACCGGACCTTCGATCGGCTCGCCTTGTGAATCGATGCCCATGCCCATCTTCTCGATCAACGCCAGTCGTCGCGTCGCGGTCTCGACGGGCAACGGCGCAACCGGCGGCAGCTGCAGGTACTGCGGCGGCGTGGTCGCGTCGGGCTCGAGTGCCGGCACGACGCTGAATTCCAGCACCTGTCCCGTCGTCTCTGCGTCGGCCACGGGAAAATCCACGCCCGGCGTGCCGCCGCCGAACGGCTCGTCCGGCCCTGCGTTGCGCAGGACGTAGTTGCCGACGGGCACGCCGGTGAAATCGACGATCACGTCGGCGCGCTCGGCGAGCCCGAGCAACACGCGATTGCCGTTGACTGCGGTCAGATTGACCGGTGTGGCGAGAAAACCTCCCTCGTTGCCGATCTGCCAGACCTCGACGCCCGGGACACTGCCGAAATCCAGGATCAGGAAGCGCGACTGGCAGCCGTTCAGCAAGCGGAAGCGATAGCGCCGCTGCTCGACCACGTGGAACGGCCACGTGTTGCCGTTCACCATGATCGCATTGCCGAAGAACTCGGGATTCCAGATCGGCGGAAACGCGGCGTCGTGCTCGTCGTCGTCGTGTTCACCGTGTTCCGTGCCGACGTGCGGCCCGACGAGGTCGTCGAAGAACCGGCGCGTGTCCGGATAGAACAGCGAGCCGTCGGCGTTGAACGAGCGGTCCTGGATCGCGATCGGCACCTCGTAATAGGTCTTGCGCGGTGGAAAGCCGTCCCCGTCCTTCGGCGCCGGCCCCGGCAGCACCGCTTCCGTGCCTGACCGGACGTCGAGCACCGCGGAGTCGCCGGCCGGTCCGCCCCGGATGATGTAGAAACCGGCCGGGCCGGCGTAGACGTTCAGCCGCGTCATGCCGAGCGTGTGGTCGTGATACCAGAGCGTCGAGGCACGGTTCGCGTTGGGATACTGGAAGGTGGCGGAGCCGGGTCCCCACGTCGTGCCGAACTTGTCGTAGGCCTTGCCGGCGAAGAATTCGTACCAGGTACCGTGAACGGCGTACCCGCTGGGAACATTCGCCGCGTCCGGCAGATACCAGGCCTCGGCGTATCCGTCGCTCTCGTCGCCGACGGCGACCGCACCGTGCACGTGCGTGACCATCGGCACGGGACCGGCATAGGGCGGTGGCGTGGACGCAAAGGTCGGCCGGGTGTCCCGGCCGGATTCGCCGCCCGCGGGATTGGCCCAGTGCAGCGTGGGGTCGACGGGCAGCAGGTGCGACAGGTATTGCCCACTGCCGTCCTTGAGGTCGTTGATCCACTTCACGCGCACCGGTCGTTTCCAGTCTGCTTCGATCGTCAGCGACGGGGCGTTGTGGATCAGCAGCGGACGATGGCTGCGCGCGCCCGAGACCGGGCCGTAGCCCCAGACCGTCGTCGACGGCATGCCGGCCGGCAGGATCTGCTGCGGGAACTGGCGAACCGAGATCTCGTAGTAGTCGGCGTTCTTCCCGGCCCTGAGCCGGACGGTCCCTGCTCTCGGCATGACCGGCGGGATCAGCAGCGGCGTGACGAATTTCGGGATCGACGCGGGATCGAGCGTGCCGCCGGGCAGCGCCGCGGCGATCGCGCGGCGCAGGCCGCGGAGGCCGGTCGCGAACAGCGTCAGCGTGGTGGCGCCGGTGTACTTGAGGAACGTCCGCCGGGTGAACATCGCCGCAGTTCCTTCTGGCTCGAGGACACCTCGGGCGGGGATGCTCGATGCAGGCCCGCCACGGATTCGCATAGCGTGGCCGCGCCGCGCAGCAGCAGAGAATCCGGGAAAACCGACGCGGGCCCGCGAGTACCGCGTACCGCGGGCGCTGCGGTCGCGCGGGGCTGCCCGCGTGCATTTCGATCTGCCGCGTCGGCGCAACCGCTCAAGGCGCCCGTCGACCCGTGAGGATCACGCGACGCCCCTGTCCGCCGTGGTAGCAGGCCTGCTCGTCGCCGACCAGCGTGCAGACGAACACGGACGCGCTGGCGACGCCGGGGCCGTGTTTGAACGACGTCTCCGTGAACGAAGACAGGTGCGCCGTGTACGTGCGCTCGACCCCGTCGCACGTGACGTAGCCGTCGATGCCGCCCTCGGCCTCGGCGCCGGTCCTCGGCTGGGCGGCTCCCGCCAGCGCCTCCTGGAACTCCTCCACGCCGTCGAACGGACCGCACGTCACGCGGACGTCGAGCACGACGACGCCTTGCGACGTCAGCGCGGCGCGCTTCGCAATGGATACGACGACACCGGCCGTCTCCGCGCGCGCGGGTGCAAGAGTCGCGACGGCCGACAGCGTGAGGATCGCCAGGATGCGATGCGCGATGGCGTGCGCCATGTAGCCTCCGTGCCGCCGCCCGCCCTGCGGGAGTGTCGCCGTGGATTCTCGCGCGATCCGTGCCGGCTTGCGCTCGCATGCCGTCCGAATCCGCGGTCGGAATGCGTCGCGATCGGTTGAGCCAGGTTGCGCCCGACGGCCGCCCGGGCGCTGAAATCGAGCCTCACGCCGCCACGGCGCCCTTCGTCCGCGTCGCCTGCGAGGTCGGCTTCACGTTGGCATTCAGGCGGAACAGGTTCTGTGGATCGTACTTGTCCTTGAGGCGCTGCAGGCGACCGAGATTCGACTGGTAGTTCCGTTCGACGACCGCCGCAGGCTCGTCGGCGACCTCGACGGAATACCAGCCGTCGCTGTACTTCTCGAGCGTCTTCCAGTGGTCCTGGACGTAACGCACGTGCGGTGACCCGTCGCGCGCCAAGGGCCAGGAGGCCGTCGTGAACATGTTGTGCGTACACCGTCGGTGCGGGAATGCCGTGGCGTCGCTCGTGACCTCGCCGATCTTCCCGCCGCAGTGCTGGAAGAAGACGGTCGAGTTGCGCTCCGGGTCCGGTCGGAACCCCGTGACGAGTGCGTCGACCAGTCCCGCCGGAAAATCATTGACGAATCCGGATTTGAGGTAGCGACCTTCCCCGCGCGGGTCCGTCTGGTCCGTGCTCCTCTGCAGCGCCACGTAGTCGACGGCCTTGATCATGTCGCTCATCGGCGTCCCGAGACGTCGCAGCGGCCCGAGCGCACGTTCCGCTGCGTCCGGCGCACCGGAGAAGCAGGTGCCGAAGACGAACACGCCCGGCTTCCCGCCCGTGCGCGCACTCATGACGGCGTCGAGGTACAGCTCGGCCGGCGCCTGGGCGCTGATCTCGGCGTAGGCGGCCAGCAGCTCGCGGGCGCGTGTCAACGGGAACACCAGCGCGCCGCCGATGACTTGCCTTTGCATCGGGTGCAGCTGGAACTCGAACGCAGTCACGATGCCGAAATTGCCGCCACCGCCGCGCACGCCCCAGAAGAGGTCGGGATTCTCGTCGATGCTGGCGTGGCGCATCTGGCCGTCGGCCGTGACGACGTCGACGGACAGGAGGTTGTCCACCGCGAGGCCGAAGCGCCGCGCGAGCCGGCCGAAGCCGCCGCCCAACGTGAGACCGCCCACTCCGGTGTGCGAGACGGTGCCGGCCGTCGTGACGAGCCCCAAAGCCATCGCCTCGTGGTCGAGGTCGCCGAGCAGGCTGCCGCCGGCGACGTACGCGCGGCGCGCCAGGGGATCGACACGGGCGCCGCGCATGCGCGACAGGTCGATCTGCATGCCGCCGTCGCAGGTGGAGGTGCCGCCGTAACTGTGGCCGCCGCACTTCACGGCGAGCAGCAGGTCGTGCTCGCGGGCGAAGTTGACGGCCGTGCGCACGTCGGCCGCGCCCGTGGGCTGCACGACCAGCGCGGGGTGCTTGTCGACGGCCTCGTTCAGCACCCGGCGCGCCTGGTCGTAGCCCGGGTTGCCCGGCAGCAGCAGCGCTCCGCGCAGGCTGTCCTTCAATTGTTGCAGGTCGCTCGCGCTCAGCGTCGCGGCCCCGCCCCCGGACCTGACCGCAGCGACATCGCCGGTGACCTGCGTCAGTTCGGCCAGTGCCCTGCCAAACGGCGAGCTGCCCATCGCGGCGGCGACGGACAGGCCGATGAAGCCACGCCTGTTCATGAGTGCTCCCCCTGCAAGCTCACGCTGGAAGGGGCGCAGCATACTCTTTCGCGCCGCGGCGTCTAAGGCACGGGACGACGGAGTCGCGACGACGGGTCAGCGCCGGCCCATGCGCCAGGGGCCCTCGATGACGCAGGTCAGGCCCGGGTTCTGGATGTTCAGGAACATGCACCGGTCATGAAACTACGGCGGGACAACTGTGTCATCGTCGAATCCTCCTCGGTCGCTGGTGGGGCGACGCGCAGGGTGGGCTTCGCAGATGACGCGGCCGTGAACGAATCGTGACGAAACGACTGCGGGTTAGGCGACTACCGATGGACGTGCCACCGGGCCCGGCCGGTACAATCCCGGGCCGTCGGTCCGCGATCGGGGCCGCAGCTCCGGAGTGCCGAGCGTGTCGAAGATCCTGTTGCTCTATTCGTCGGTGTACGGCCACACGCTCAAGATCAGCCAGTTCATCGAGGCGGACGCAGCGACGCGCGGAGACGTGGTGGACGTGCGGCCGCTCGCGCAGGGTGCGGGCGACGCCTCCGGTTACGATGCGATAGTGGTGGGCTCGAGCATTCGCCACGGCAAGCACCATGCCGAGGTCATGCAGTTCGTCCAGGCACGAAAGGCGTTGCTGGACTCGAAGCCGAGCGCGTTCTTCTCCGTGAGCCTGATCGCGCGCAAGCCGACGCGGCAGACGCCCGAGACCAACCAGTACGTACGCGAATTCCTCGCCAAGTCGCCGTGGAAGCCCGGGCTGGTCGGCATCTTCGGCGGCGTGCTCGACTACCAGCGTTACGGCATCGTCGACCGGTACGCGATCCGGCTGATCATGACGCTGACCCGCGGCCCGACGGACCTGCACACCAACGTCGAATTCACCGACTGGGACAAGGTCCGCGAGTTCTCGGCCGGCGTGTCGGCGCTGGCCGCGCGACGGGGCGCCGTCGCCTGAGACACGTGCCGCGATGACGCTCGATCGAGACGCGCGGCAGAACCGCCTGCACCTGGCGGCGGTCGTGCTCTGCGCGTGGCTCGTGCTGACCAGCCCCTGGGTCTCGATGTTGCGGCGCATCCCGAGAGGAGCGGGCGTGCTGGAATGGGCCCACGTCGTGCTCGGGCTCGCCGGGCTGCTGGTCGGGATCCTCTACACGGCCGCGTGCAGCCGCGGTGGACGCTGGCGTCTCTATTTCCCCTGGCTCGCCGGCGACGTGCGACCCGCCGCGCACGATTTCGCCGGACTTTTCCGCGGTCGGCTGCCGTCGGCCGAAGGCGGCGGGCTGTTCGCGGTGATCGAAGGCTTGTTGCTGCTCGCGTTGCTCATCGTCGGCGTCACGGGCACGGCGTGGATCTTGCTGCAGGGCAGCGCGGAGGCCGTGGCCTGTCGCGGCGCACACATCGTCGCGGCGCGCGTGCTGGTGGGCCTGATCGTCGCCCACGTGCTCGCCGTCGCGACGCACCTGGTCGAACTCGCCTGAGATGGCCCGCGCGGGCTCATCCGCGCATGCCACGATGAGCATCGCAGCGCCCGGCGCTACACTCGCCGAAGGCGGGATCGTCGGAGCATCGCCTGCATGGTGCGAACGGCCGAGCGCTCCATTCATCTGCCCGAGGCGCTGCGCGCCATCGAGCCGCTCGCGTTCAACCTGCGCTGGGTGTGGAACCACGGCGCGGACTTCGTCTGGTCGACACTCAATGCCGAGGTCTGGAAGCAGACGCGCAATCCCGTGCTGGTGCTGCGCAACACGCCGCGCAGCCGCTTCGAGAAACTCGCGTACGACGGCGAGTTCCTCTGGCGGCTCGAGCACCTGGCGCGCCACGAGCAGGAGTACCTGGCGCGACCGAGCTGGTTCCAGCAGACGCACACGACGC
>DASSJN010000076.1:0-2289 GCA_035691185.1 Steroidobacteraceae bacterium | reverse complement strand
GCCGACGAATTGCTGGGAGCGGCTGATATCCAATCGCTGGCCGATCTCGGCAACAGCTATTCGCTCGTACGGGACATGCGGTCGTTCCCATTTGGGCTCGAAGATGTCTCCCGTCTGGCGATTGCCACGGCAGTACCTCTGTTGCCGCTGCTGCTCACGGTCTTCTCTCCTGAAGATCTGCTGGCGCGCGTCATTGAGGTCGTCTTCTAAGCTCGCTCGGGGTCTTGCTGTGAGCGCCCGCCCGCTGCTCGTCTGCGCGGTTCTCGCCGTTCTTCAGCCGGCAGATACCGCATACGCGCAGTTCACCGATCCGCGCACGTACGAAAATACTCCGGTCGGCACGAACCAGGTCGAGCTTGGCTACGCGTATGCACGCGCCAATACGTCGATTGATACGTCACTCGTTGTCGCCGGCGCAAAATTCGACCTTCACCAGGGCACGGTCGGCTACACACGCTATTTTGGCTGGCTTCATCGCCTGATGTGGGTGGAGGCCGCCGTTCCATTTGCCAACCTTGGCGGTTCGATCAGTGGCACGAATGTCCACGGCTCCATCGCCGGCGCCGGCGACTCCAGCTACGCCGTATCCATGTTGCTGAAGGGAGGTCCGGCACTCGGCGAGGCACAATTCCAACACTACACGCCTCGCACGACCCTGGGTGTCAGCCTCGCGGTCACCGCGCCGACGGGTTCCTATGACTCGGCCCGGCTTCTCAACCTCGGGGCGGACCGATGGTCGTTCAAGCCGGAGATCGGCCTGTCGCATCCATTCGGGCCAGACCACAAGTGGGTGCTCGATGTGTACGGGAACGTCTATTGGTACACCGACAACACGTCCTATCGCGGACGAGAGGTTCTGCGGCAGGAGCCACTCGTGGGACTCGAAGGGCACATCAGCTATTCGTTCAGCGATCGGATCTGGACGTCTTTCGATGCGCGCTACTCGGGTCGCGCCGCTACGGTGATCGATGGCGTCAATCAGGACAACCCACAACGGAATTTCGTCGTAGGCAGTGAGACGAACATCTCGCTGACCGCCAGCAGCTCACTGGTCGTCGAGTTCGGCAAAGCGGTGGCGCACCGTAATGGTCCAGCGGTGGCGGGCGTCGCGGTGAAGTATCACTACACGTGGGGCACGGGCGGTACGTGAGCCGAACGCACGGCCTCGCTCAATCGACGGCTGATGGGGTCGCGCCGTGGCGAGTTGCCCCTCGAGCGCGGCCACGGACCGCTGATCGGGAGGAGCTGTTCTACCGGCGAGTCTTGCCGGCGGGGATTGACGGGGGATTTGGTCGAAGGGCCGCAGCGTAGAAGGCGTCACTCGAACAACGCCAGCGGTACCAACAACTGTTCTTCTCCGAAGGAATCGCGTTCGACGGGAATCGCTTGGTTCGAACCGGCGTAACCGCACCGGCCTTCAGCTACTTGCAGGGAATGAGAACCAAAAACGAAGATTTGGTGGACCAGACCGGGATCGCACTAGCTGGTTGACCGGCACGGTCAACCGCATGAACTAGAGCCCGGTCTGGTCCACTAGAGCGTTTTTCATAAGACCGTAGGTACGCGGTAGCCGCAATGCCGGACGAAGTTCAGGCACTCCGGCGGTGAAAACAGCTTCTGCGCGATCGCGACGAGTTCGACCACGTGGTCGAAGGTGCGCGGTCGCGCGGCGCGCATGAAGGCCTTCAGTTTCGCAAACGCCAGTTCGATCGGATTGAAATCGGGACTATAGGGCGGCAGGAAGCGGAGCTGGGCGCCGACGCTGGCAATCGCGGCCTGTACCTCGGGTTGTTTGTGCATCGCGAGGTTGTCGAGGATGACGACATCGCCCGGCCGCAACGTCGGCACGAGGACCTGCTCGACATAGGCGAGGAATGACGGGTTGTCGATCGGCCCATCGAAGACGGCGGTGGCCGTGAGCCCATCGACGCGCAAGCCAGCCACGACGGTGTGCGTCTGCCAATGGCCGCACGGCGTGTAATCCCGCAGCCGCACACCACGGGGACTCCGCCCGTAGCGGCGTAAGAGATCCGTGGTGACACCCGATTCGTCGATGAAGATGTAAGCGCGCGCGTCGTGCACGGGCTGCGTATCCTGCCACCGCCGGCGCGCGGCGGCGACGTCAGGCCGACGCTGTTCGTCGGCGTGTACCGTTGTTTTTGACGGTCAGGCCCAGGCGATCGATCGTGCGCCACAAGGTGCTGAGGGCCGCGCGCGTCGGCAGCGCGTGCTGCAATTCGGCGAGAGTGGCATCCGGGCGGGCCGTGATCAACGCGACCAGCCGCACCT
>DASSJN010000075.1:0-4820 GCA_035691185.1 Steroidobacteraceae bacterium | reverse complement strand
CACGCTCAGGATCCCCGGCACGCGGCGCACCGCGTCGCCGTTCAGCATGACGCCCGGCAGGTCCTGCAGCGCCCGCCAGAGCCGTTCGCGCAGAGCCCCGATGCGCGGTGCATCGTCCGCCATTTCCGCGCGGGCGATGCGATACGCCGCGCCCATGCCCGCGATCTGGTGAGTCGCGAGCGTGCCGGAGCGCAGGCCGCGTTCCTGTCCGCCGCCGAACTGGAGCGGCACGAGCCCGATCCGGGGCTCCCGCCGCACACACAGCGCGCCGACGCCCTTCGGCCCGTGAATCTTGTGTGCCGTGAGCGACAGCAGGTCGATGCAGTCGCGCTGGACGTCGACGTCGAGCTTGCCTGCGCTCTGCGCGGCGTCGACGTGGAACAGCACGCCGCGTTCCCGGCAGAGACGTCCGACCGCACCCACGTCCTGCGTCACGCCGATCTCGTTGTTCACGTGCATGAGCGAGACCAGCACAGTGTCCGCCTGCAGCGCCTCTGCGACCTGCTCCGGCTCGACGATGCCGCCGCTGCCCGGCTTGAGATACGTGACGCTGCAGCCTTCGCGCTCGAGCTGGCGGCAAGCGTCCAGCACGGCCGGATGCTCGGTGCGCGAGGTGACGACGTGCCTGGCGCCGCTGCGCTGGAAGCGCACGGCCCCGAGCAGCGCAAGGTTGTTCGATTCGGTGGCGCCCGACGTGAACACGACCTGCTCCGCGGTCGCGCCGACGAGCGCGGACACTTCCTCGCGCGCCTGTTCGACCCGGCGGCCCGCTGCCCGGCCCGGCGCATGCGTGGCGGACGACGGGTTCGCAAACGTACCGTCGGGCCCGAGGCACTCGACCATCTCGGCCACGACGCGCGGATCGACCGGCGTGGTCGCGGCGTTGTCGAGGTACACGACGCGCCGGCCGGTCACGACGCAGCCTCTGGTTTCTGGCGCACGTGCGGCTCGCCCGCACGTCGGCGCCTGCCCTGCACCGAGGTCAGGATGCCGCGCAGGATGTTCAGTTCGTTCTGGTCGAGCACCGTGCGCTGGAACAGCCGCCGCAGGCGCGCCATCAGGTGGCCTGAATCGGTGCGGTCACGGAAGTCGATCTCGTCGAGCACCTGCTCGAGATGCGCGTAGAACTTCTCCATCTCGGCCGCGCTCGCGAGCGGCACGATCCCCTCCCTCGCCTCGTCGCGCATTCCACCCTCACGCAGCGCCAGGCAGACTTCGTACGCGACGACCTGCACCGCCATGGCGAGGTTGAGCGAGGCGTACGCCGCGCCGGTCGGGATCGTGAGCAGCGTGTGGCACAGTTGCAGCTGCTCGTTCGCGAGCCCCGCGCGCTCGTTGCCGAACAGGATCGCGACTTCGCTCGATTGCGCCGCCGCGGCGATTTCGATTGCCGCCTCGCGAGGCTCGACGATGCGCCACGGCAGGTGGCGTCCACGCGCGGTCGTGCCGACGATGAGCCCGCAGTCGGCGATGGCGGAGCGCAGGTCGGGCACCACGCGTGCGTGCTGCAGCACGTCGTCGGCGCCGGCGGCCATGACGGTGGCCTCGGTGGCCGGGAAGCGCTCCGGCGCCACGAGCCAGAGCGAGTCCAGCCCCATCGTCTTCATCGCGCGCGCCGTCGAGCCGACGTTGCCGGGATGCGAGGTGCCGACCAGGACGATGCGTACGGACATGCTCTGGTATTCTAGCGGTCTTGGGCGGGTTTCCCCGCCGCTCTTGCCCACCACCCGCCAGCGCACGTCGAGACCCCGCCGCATGACCATGCAGCCTTTGCTCAATATCGCCATCCGCGCCGCCCGCCGCGCGGGCGACCTCATCGTGCGGAACGTCGACCGGGTGTCCTCGCTGAACGTGCAGGCCAAGGGCCGCAACGACTTCGTCTCCGAAATCGACCAGATGGCTGAGCGCGACATCATGGAGACGGTGCGTCGCGTCTACCCGGAGCACGGCTTTCTCTGCGAGGAATCGGGGCGCAGCGGCGGCGGCGAGGTCGTCTGGATCATCGACCCGCTCGACGGCACGACGAATTTCCTGCACGGGTTCCCCACGTTCGCGGTCTCGATCGCCGTGGAGGTGCGCGGGCGCCTCGAACACGCGGTGGTCTACGACCCCATGCGGCAGGAGCTCTTCACGACCTCGCGCGGCTATGGCGCGCAGCTCGACGGGCGGCGCATCCGCGTCAGCAAACAGGTCACGCTCGACGGCGCGCTGATCGGCACCGGGTTCCCGTACCGCGCCAACGCGCGCTGGATCGACGAGTACATGGCCATGCTGAAGGCGGTCATGCAGGAGACCGCGGGCATCCGTCGCCCCGGCGCGGCATCGCTCGACCTCGCCTACGTCGCGGCGGGACGCACGGACGGCTTCTGGGAAATCGGGCTCAGCGCGTGGGACACGGCGGCGGGCACGCTGCTCATCACCGAAGCCGGCGGACGCATCGGCACGCTCACGGGACAGCCGTACGCGCAGGGCGGCCACGTGATCGCCGGCACGCCCAAGGTCTACGACGCGCTCGTCGCCTGCATCGGCCCGCACGTGCCGCCGAGCCTGCGCGACGTGTGACACGGGAAGTGTCTAGTGTTCAGTGTCCAGTCAGATGGGCCGGCGTAACGCCGGCCTCGTGCTTCCGACCAACCGCTAGACACTATCCGCTAGACACTTTCCTTGTCTACCGGCCGGTCTTGCGCAGGGCGCTGTGCTGGTAGCCGTAGAAGAAGTAGATCGCGAAGCCGATCAGCGTCCAGACGCCGAGCCGGAGCCAGGTGTCGGGCGGCAGCGAAACCATCATGCCGGCGCAGATCAACGCGCCGCTGGTGCAGACGACCCACGGCACCGGCGTGCGGAACGGCCGCACGAGGTCCGGCCGCGTGTAGCGCAGCACGAGCACGCCGATGCAGACGGTCGTGAACGCGAGCAGCGTCCCGATCGACACCAGCTCGCCGAGGATCGTGACGGGGAACAGCCCCGCGATCAGTGCAGCCAGCGATCCCGTGATCAGCGTGCCGATGTAGGGTGTGCGGTGCGTCGGGTGCACGCGGCGGAAGAACGGGGGCAGCAGGCCGTCACGCGACATCGCGTAGAAGATGCGCGGCTGGCCGAGCATCATCACGAGCATCACGGAGGTCATGCCCGCGATCGCGCCGAGCTTGATCCAGCCCGCGAGCCACGCGAGTTCGGGGTGAAGGTCGAGCGCGACCGCGATCGGCGCCGGCGAGTTGAGCTCGGTGAAGTGCACCATGCCGGTCAGCACCGCGCTGACCGCGACGTACAGGATCGTGCAGACGATGAGGCTGCCCATGATGCCGATCGGCATGTCGCGCTGCGGGTTCTTCGCCTCCTGCGCCGCCGTCGACACGGCGTCGAAGCCGATGTAGGCGAAGAAGATGATGCCTGCGGCCTGCACGACGCCGCTCCAGCCGAAATGGCCGAAGCGACCCGTGTTCTCCGGGATGAACGGTTGCCAGTTGGCGCCGTCGATGGCCCAGAAGCCGAACCCGACGAACAGCACGATGACCGCGACCTTGATCGCGACAACGATCGCGTTGAAGCGCGCAGACTGGTGGATGCCGACGTAGCACAGCGCGGTGATCGCCGCGATGATCAGCACGGCCGGAAGGTTCAGGATCGCTCCCGTGCGCACGATCTCGAAGTGCCCCTCGCCCTTGGTGAACGGCGCGTTGGTCAGCGCGGCCGGCAGGTGCATGCCGAATTGCTCGACGAGGCTCACGACGTAGCCGGACCAGCCGACCGCGACCGTCGCCGCGGCGAACAGGTATTCGAGGATCAGGTTCCAGCCGATGAACCACGCGACCAGCTCGCCGAGGGTGGCGTAAGAGTACGAATACGCGCTGCCGGAGACCGGGATCATCGCCGCGAACTCGGCGTAGCAGAGTCCCGCGAGGGCGCAGCCGAGGCCCGCGATCAGGAACGACACGACGAGCGCCGGGCCGGCGTGGTTCGCCGCCGCCGTCCCCGTCAGCACGAAGATGCCGGTCCCGATGATGGCACCGACGCCGAGCAGCACGAGTGCGCGCGCGTCGAGCGTGCGGCGCAGTTCGTTGGCGGTGTCGGCCTCGTGCAGTTCGCCGATGGGCTTGGTCGAAAACAGGCGATGCATGGAGTCCTGCGTGTTCTTGTGCCCGGCGGGCAATGTCGGCGGACTCTACCCGACCGCAACGGGACTGTCCCTATCTTCCCGCCGGAAAATGGTGGACTGTCCCCACCGGACCGTGGCTCAGCCCTCGCCCTCGTCCGCCGCCTCGCGGCGCGTCGCCCAGATCGAGGCCAGGATGCCGATACCGAGCGTCGCCAGGATGATGCCGAGCGACACGTGGTTCGGCACGTGGTAATGGCTGACCAGCAGCATCTTCATGCCGACGAAGGCCAGGATCAGCACCAGGCTGTAGCGCAGGTAGCGGAACATGGCCATCAGCCCCGCCACCGCGAAGTACAGCGAGCGCAGGCCCAGGATCGCGAACGCGTTTGAAGTGAAGACGAGGAACGGGTCGCGCGTCACGGCGAGAATCGCCGGAATCGAGTCCACCGCGAAGACGACGTCGGTCAGTTCGACCATGACCAGCGCCACGAACAGCGGCGTCGCGTACAGCCGGCCCTCGCGTCGCACGAAAAATCGCGCGCGCTCGATCTCGTTGGTGACCGGGACGAACCTGCGCACCAGGCGCGCCGGGAAGCTGTTCTCGATGTCGAGGTCGTCCTCGCCGTTGCGCATCATCCGCAGCGCCGAGATGAGCAGGATCGCCCCGAACACGTAGAACATCCAGTCGAAATGGTGCAGCAGCGTCGTGCCGGCCGCGATCATC
>DASSJN010000074.1:0-20751 GCA_035691185.1 Steroidobacteraceae bacterium | reverse complement strand
GCTAGCCGGCGGCGTACCGGAGTTTCGCGTGCTGGCCGAGCCGGTAGAACGACCGCAACTCGGCCAGCATGGCCGCCGGTCGCGCCTGCCGGCGGCGCAGGAATCGCTCCTCGAGTCGCCGGCAGAACCGCGCGGCGAACCGATGGGCCTCGGTGTACCGCTCGCGTTCCGCGTGGTCGAGATGCGGCAGCAGTTGCGTGCCTTCGAAGAGCCGGCGGAACAGTTCGCCCGGAAAGCGACCGTCGCGCTGCGAGAGCAGCAGCGCGAGCGCGCTCGCGTACTTGTCCACCTCGGCCTGCAGCTCGAGTTCGAGCAGGGACACGCTGCGGTCGCAGCCGGTGCTCCAGCTGACGTAATGAAAATGGCTGACGCCTTCGAGCGCGGTGCAGTAATCCTGCAGGTTCCGCTCGTCGAGCGACCGCAGCGGGCAGTGCCGCCCGAGCCGCTCCAGCACCCCGGCATGCAGGAACAGGCTCATGGCCAACCCGTCGCCCGTGTCCGCGATCAGCAGCTGCTCGTCCGTGCCCGGGGGCGCGTCGCTGGATTGCAGCGCTGCCGCGTATTGCGGGTCGGTGATCAGGAAGTCGTGGACGTCGTGCTCGACCGGCGCGTCGTAGAGGTCGGCGAGCAGCGACTGCAACTGACCGAGCAGGGCCACGCCCGCACCTAGTTGAGCGGTCGGCCGGCGGGCGCGACGACGGGCTCGACGCCGAGGCTCCTGAGGATCCCATGCGCGCGCGGGCTGCCCGTCTTGAGCCAGATTTCGTATTGCCGCAGCACGTCGCGATGGTCGTGCTGGTGCGCCATTTCGCTGACGTCGTTGAGCGCGTCCACCACGCGCTGGAACTTCTGCGCGAGTTCCGCGAAGACCGAGCCGAGCGCGCGACCGCGTGTGCCTGTGCGGCAGGTATCAGCGAGTGTGCCGTACGCGCGGCCGCCCATCGCAATGTGATAATCGACATCGACGAGCCTGCGCGCAAAGCTCTGCGCGAAGAACCCGGCGATGAACAACGAAACGTCGCCGACGCGCTGCAGCGCGCGCAGGCTCTCCTCGCGGGTGGGCGCAGTGCCCGCGTCGGCGAGCATCATGGCGAGTGGACGGAGGCGAGGCCCGTCCGGCGTCGGCTCGAACAAAGCCTCCGAGCGCGCGAACATCGTCAGAAGGTTGACCACGTAGTGCTCGGTGTGGTCCTCGACGCCGACGTTCTGTCGCTCGAGCGCGTCGTGCACCGAATCCCGGAAGAACTCGCGCAGGTTGCGCACGTCGATCGTCCGTCCGTCGTTCATGCCGCGATCTCTCCTCCGCATTGGCAGCCAGCGAGCGCGCCTGCTAACAAGATCGCGATCGCCGCGAACGTGCCGATGCGTTGAAAAATATCCACAGCGGGCGGCCCTGATCAAGGGGTCTCGTGCGCGTTCTGCGCGCCACTTCGCACACCTGCGTGCATTCGGCTGTCCGATTCCCGTGCAGGAAAATGGGGACACTCCGAATTTCCCACAAAATTCGGAGTGTCCCCATTTTCCGGGCGTCGGCGGGCGCGCTAGCGGCCGTCGCGGTGCAATGCGTCGGGCAGCTCGTCCAGGCTCGCGATTTCGATGGCGGGCGCCGGCGATTCGCGCTCCCAGGCGACGCCGGCGCGATTGAGCCACACCGGCAGCACCCCGGCGCCGCGCGCGCCCTCGACGTCCGCTTCCTGGTCGTCGCCGACGTGTGCGACGTGCGTGGGCTCCAGGCCTGCGCGCTGCAGCAGGATGTCGAAAATCCGCGGATCTGGCTTGAGCATGCCAGCCTCGCGCGCCGCCAGCGCGGCCTCGAAATAGCCATCGAGGCCGATCGCGCGCAGGTTCGCGTTGCCGTTGCTGACCGCAAAAAGCCGATAGCCGCCGGCGAGACGGTCCAGGGCGGGGCGCACGTCCTCGTACAGCACGACCTCGTTGCGCGCGCGATAGAAGACCTCGAACGCCTCTTCGGCCATGGCCGCCGGATATCCGGCCTCGCGCGCGTGCCGTCGCAGCGACTCGAGACGCAGCCAGGTGAAGTCGTGGCGCATCGCCGGATGCTCGCACGCGACCTGCACGCGCAGGGCACGCATCGCATCCATGTCGTAGCGCCCCGTCACCCGCGGATAACGGGCGCGCAGGAAGTCGTACAACGCGTGCTCGGCCCGCACGATCACCGGGGAGCAGTCCCAGAGCGTGTCGTCGAGGTCGAAGATGATGGCCCGGATCGAGCCCACCGCGGTACCGTATGCGAAATCGGGCGACGGGCAGCGAGTCTACATGACGAGGTTCACGACGCGGTTCGGCGAGCGCATGACGCGGCAGACCGGCGCGCTCGAACTCATGGACGACCTCGGCAGCGCCCTCGCGCGCGACGACGCCGCGAACCTTCACATGCTCGGCGGCGGCAACCCGGCCCGCATCGAGGCCGTCGAGCAGGTGTACCGGCGCAGATTGCATGAGATCGCGGGGGATGCGGGCGAGTTCGGTCGGTTCGCAGGCGCGTACGCCGCGCCCGGCGGTGACCTCGGGTTTCGCACGGCCGTGGCCGAGACGCTGCGGGCGTCGTACGGCTGGCCGCTCACTGCACGCAACGTGGGGCTCACGAGCGGCAGCCAGTCTGCGTTCTTCTTCCTGTTCAACCTGTTCGCGGGAGATCGCGGCGACGGCTCGCGCGCGAGGATCCTGTTGCCGCTCGCGCCGGAATACATCGGGTACGTCGACCTTGGCCTGTGCGAGGACATGCTGGTCTCGCAACCTGCCATCATCGAGGACACCGGCGACGGGTTCTTCAAGTACCGGATCGACTTCGAGCACCTGAACGTGCCGGCCGACGTGGGCGCGATCTGCGTGTCGCGTCCGACCAATCCGTCCGGCAACGTGCTCACCGCCGGCGAGCTGGAAAGGCTCGACGCGCTGGCTCGGGCGCTCGGTGTGCCGCTCATCGTCGACGCGGCGTACGGCCTGCCGTTTCCGGGCATCCAGCACGCGCACACCGGGTCGCTCTGGAACCCGCGGACCGTGCTGTGCCTGAGCCTGTCGAAACTCGGGCTGCCGGCACTGCGCACCGGCATCGTCGTGGCGGACGAGCCGGTCATCGAGGCGCTGACGGCCTTCAATGCGACGGCTGCACTCGCGCCGGGCTCCGCCGGGGCCGTGATCGTGGACCCGCTGTTACGCAGCGGGGAGCTGCTGGCGCTGTGCCGCGACGTGATCCGGCCGCATTACCAGGAACGGTGTACGCTCGCCGTTTCTGCGTTGCGTGAGGCGTTCGACGGCCTGCCGCTGCGCATTCACCGCCCTGAAGGCGCCTTCTTCCTCTGGCTCTGGTTCCCCGGACTGCCGATCCAGAGCGCGGAACTCTACCGCCGGCTCAAGCGCCGCGACGTGTTCGTGCTGTCCGGGCATCACTTCTTCCCGGGTCTGCCCGAGGACACGCCGCATCGCCACGAATGCATCCGCTTGAGTTACGCGCAGCCCATTGAGCGCGTTCGCGCCGGGATCGCGGTGCTGGCGGAAGAAGTGCGGCGCGCGTACGGAAAACAGTAAAAATAGGGACACTCCGAATTTCCGCGGAAATTCGGAGTGTCCCTATTTTCCTCCAAACGAGCGAGCGCGCCTGTGGCGCGCTCGCGTCCAACGTCGGTCCGAGGTTCACGTCACGAGAGACGTACGATGGTGTCGTGCATGCTCTCGTCGATCCAGAGGTTCTCGCTGTCCTTGAGCAGCTTCTCGTAGTCGCGGTCCTTGAGCAGGGTCGCGTCGAGCTTGGCCGACTCGTCGAGGCTTTCGACGTCGTAATACCAGTGGATCTTGGGAGCGCCGAACAACTCCACGCCGAACTTCACGTTCAGGTCGTGGCGCTTGTTCAGGTACGAGGTCACTTCGGCGGCAAACTGCACAGCCGCCGGCACTTCGGCTGCGTGCTTCACGGTAGCCGTACGCTCAAAGCGGAACATGGTAGCCCCCTGAATTGAGTCGAGACGTTGATGGGCCGGCGTCCGGCGGGCTGCTTTGCGGCGAAGCAGCGAAGCAGGCTCGCTGTCGGCCGGTACCAGCTAGTGGATTCTCCCTTGATGCCCGTGACAATCCGGAATAATCGCCAGCGGCCGTCACGGATGGCCGATCGAATGACTCGCACCTGCCCGTGACGAATGGCGGAGTCTCCATGCCGGATCCGGCGGCTCCGTTGCAATGTTCACCGTGGCGAGGGCACCGGCGCCGGTCGTTCCGACAGGTTGCGACGCGAACGGAGCGACACGACTTCAGCGACTGGCGCCGCGCGCCGCCAGGAATTCGGCGAGCACCGCCGTCGTGTGCGAGGTCCGCGGTTTTCCCGCCAGCTGTTCCGGCGCGCCTTCGCAGACCACACGGCCGCCCCCGGAGCCGCCCTCGGGTCCGAGGTCCACGACCCAGTCGGCCTCGGCGATGACGTCGAGGTTGTGCTCGATGACGACCACGGTATTGCCGGCCTCGACCAGCCGATGCAGCACGCGGACCAGCTTTTCGACGTCGGCCATGTGCAGCCCGACCGTCGGCTCGTCGAGCACGTAGAGCGTCTGCAGCGACATCTCGCGTCCCGGCCGCAGCCGCGCGAGTTCGGTGACGAGCTTGATGCGTTGCGCCTCGCCGCCCGAGAGCGTTGGGCTCGGTTGCCCCAGCGTGAGGTAGCCGAGGCCGACGTCCTGCAGCAGCCTGAGCGCGTGGTGGATGCGCGGGTGCGCCTCGAAGAACGGGCAGGCATCGTCGACGCTCATCGCGAGCACGTCCCCCACGCTCCTGTCGCGGTAAGTCACGGCGAGCGTCTCGGCGTTGAAGCGCCGTCCGCCGCAGACGTCGCAGAGCACCTTCACGTCCGGCAGGAAGCTCATCTCGACGGTCTGCACGCCCTGCCCCTCGCAGGCCTCGCAGCGCCCGCCGGCCGTGTTGAACGAGAAGCGCCCCGGCCCATAGCCGCGCACGCGTGCGTCGGTCGTGCCGGCGAACAGCTTGCGCACGTCGTCCCAGAAACCGACGTAGGTCGCCGGGCAGGAACGCGGCGTCTTGCCGATCGGAGTCTGGTCGACCTCGAGCACGCGCGCGATGGACTCGGCGCCGTCGATGGCCTCGCACCCGACCCATGGCGGGGCCCTGCGCCTGCCCTGCTGCGAGGCGCGCGCGTGGAGATTCGCGTGCAGCACGTCGCGCGCGAGCGTCGACTTGCCCGACCCCGACACGCCGGTGACCACCGAGAGACGACCGAGCGGGAAGCGCGCCTTCGCCTTGCGCAGGTTGTGCAGGATCGCGCCGCGCACGACGAGGCTCGGCGTCGCTCGCGTGACCGCCCGTCGTGGCACGAGCGGGTGACGCAGCGGGTTCGCCAGGAACCGGCCCGTCAGCGACAGCGGCGCCGCGATGAGGTCCTCGACCTTGCCTTCGCCGACGACGGTACCACCGCGCGTGCCCGCGCCCGGTCCGAGGTCGAGCAGGTGGTCGGCGCGGCGAATCGTCTCCTCGTCGTGCTCGACGACGAGCAGCGTGTTGCCCTTGGCGCCGAGGCGCTCGAGCGAATCGAGCAGGATGCGGTTGTCGCGCGGGTGCAGGCCGATGGTCGGTTCGTCGAGCACGTAGCAGACGCCCTGCAGGTTCGAACCCAATTGCGCGGCGAGACGGATGCGCTGGGCCTCGCCGCCCGAGAGCGTCGGCGCCGAGCGGTCGAGCGACAGGTAGCCCAGTCCGACGTCGCGCAGGAAGGCGAGCCGCGACGTCGCCTCGGCCCGCAGGTCGCGCGCGATCTCGGCCTCGCGGCCCGTGAGTTCGAGCGTCTCGAAGAACTGCAGGGCCCGCTCGACCGGCAGTGCCGACAGGTCCGCGATGGACTTGCCCTTGAAGCGCACGTTGAGCGCGACGCGGTTCAGCCGCTGACCGTGGCAGCTTTCGCAGGCGTTCGCCTCGCCCTCGAACCATTCGTTCCACCAGACTTCCTCGCCGGATTGCTCCTCGTCGAACCCGCTGATCTGCAACCCGGTGCCGTAGCAGACCTCGCACCAGCCGTGCTTCGAGTTGTACGAGAACGTGCGCGGGTCGGGCTCGGCGAAGCTGCGGGCGCAGGACGGGCACGCGCGGCGCGTGGAGAACACGCGCGTGCGGCCGCGATCGACCACGTGCGCGATGCCCTTGCCGAATTCGATGGCACGGTCGAGCGCGGCCCGCAACTCGCCCTCGCCGTCCGGCGATACCCGCACGCTCGCGACGGGCAGCTCGATCGTATGCTCGCGGAAACGGTCCAGGCGCGGCCACCTGGCGGTCGGCAGCATCGCGCCGTCCACGCGCAATTCGGCGAATCCTTTCGCTGCGGCCCACTTGGCGAGGTCGGTGTAGAAACCCTTGCGCGAGATCACGAGCGGCGCGAGCAGCTCGATTCGCCGGCCGCGCGCCTCGCGCAGCAGCAGCGCCGCGATCGAGTCGACGCTCTGCGGCTCGATCGGCACCTGGCAGTCGGGGCAATACTGCACGCCGAGCTTGACGAACAGCAGGCGCAGGAAGTGGTGCACCTCGGTCAGCGTGCCGACGGTGCTCTTGCGGCCGCCGCGGCTCGTGCGCTGCTCGATGGCGACCGTCGGCGGGATGCCGAAGATGGCGTCGACATCGGGCCTGGCCGCCGGCTGCACGAACTGGCGGGCGTAGGCGTTGAGCGACTCGAGGTAGCGACGCTGCCCCTCGTTGAAGACGATGTCGAACGCGAGGGTCGACTTGCCGGAGCCGGACACTCCCGTCAGCACGGTCATGCACTCGCGCGGAATCACGACCTCGATGTCGCGCAGGTTGTGCTCGCGTGCGCGGTGCACGACGATCGAATCGCGCGCCCGGTCGGCCACCGCGTCGCGGGTCGCGGCGGCGATCGTGAAGTCCGGCAGCTGGGCATGGCCGGCGCGGATGACGGCGGCGCGGCCCGCGTCATATTCGACGAGCGCGCGCCCGGTGTGCGAGTCGGCGCAGGCCATGACGGTCTCCGGCGTGCCGGTCACGAGCACGCGTCCGCCCGCATCGCCGCCCTCGGGCCCCAGGTCGACGATCCAGTCCGCAGCGCGGATCACGTCGAGGTTGTGCTCGATCACGAGCAGGGAGTGGCCCGCGTCGAGCAGCCGCTTGAAGGCCGCGAGCAGCTTGGCGACGTCGTCGAAGTGCAGGCCCGTGGTGGGCTCGTCGAACAGGAACAGGGTCCCGCGGAAACTGGGGACACGCCGAGTTCTACGCCCGCGGAAATTCGGAGTGTCCCCATTCTGGCGAATATTCGGAGTGTCCCCATTTTCCGGACGACCCCGTACGTCGGTGAGGTGACCGGCGAGCTTGAGCCGCTGCGCCTCGCCGCCGGACAGCGTCGGCACGGGCTGGCCGAGGCGCAGGTAATCGAGGCCGACGGCCGCGAGCGGTTCGAGCCGGGCGAGCACGTCCGCCTCCTCGGCGAAGAACTCGACGGCCTCCGACACGGTCAGATCGAGCACCTGGGCAATGTCGTACGAGCGGCCGCCACGCTCGATGCGCACCTCGAGTACCTCCGAGCGGAAGCGCTTGCCGTCGCAATCGGGACAGCGCAGGTAGACGTCCGAGAGGAACTGCATCTCGACGTGCTCGAAGCCGTTGCCACCGCAGGTCGGGCAGCGGCCGTTGCCGGAGTTGAAGCTGAACGTGCCGACGGTGTAGCCGCGCTCCAGCGCAAGCGGCGCGCGCGCGAACCGCTTGCGGATCGCGTCGAACGCCCCGACGTAGCTCGCCGGGTTCGAGCGCGTCGTGCGTCCGATCGGCGTCTGGTCCACCATGACGACTTCGTCGACGAGTTCGGCGCCGACGAGCTCGCGGTGCGCGCCGGGCGCCTCGGTCGGCTTGCCCTTGGCGCGGCACAGGCCGGAGTGCAGCACGTCCTGCACGAGCGTCGACTTGCCGGAGCCAGACACGCCCGTCACGCAGACGAGCCGGCGCAACGGGACCTCGACGTCGACGTCCTTGAGGTTGTGCTCGCTGGCACCGAGCACGCGAATGCACGGATCACCGGGCAGCGGCGGCGCACGCCGGCCCCCTGCGGCGACGGCGTCGCGCCGTCCGGACAGGTACTGCGCCGTCAACGTGTCCGAGCGCACGGCGAGCTCGGCCGGCGATCCCTCGAAGACGACCTGGCCGCCGTGCTCGCCCGGGCCGGGGCCCATGTCGAGGATGCGATCGGCCGTCAGCATGATCTGCGGGTCGTGCTCGACGACCAGCAGCGAGTTGCCGTTGTCGCGCAGGCGATGCATGACCTCGATCACGCGCTTCATGTCGCGCGGGTGCAGGCCGATCGACGGCTCGTCGAGCACGAACAGCGTGTTGACGAGCGAAGTGCCGAGCGCCGTCGTCAGGTTGATGCGCTGGACTTCGCCACCCGAGAGCGTTCGCGACTGCCGGTCGAGCGTCAGGTACCCGAGCCCCACGCGCACGAGGAACCCGAGCCGCGCGCGCACTTCGCCGAGCAGCTGGTCGGTGGCTTCATCGAGCGGCGCGGGCAGCGCGATGCGCTCGAAGAACGACTGGCACGCATCGAGCGGCAGCAGCATCAGGTCGTGGACGTTGAGGCCGGGCCCCGGCTGCCCTGCGCCCCGCAGGCGCCAGTGCAGCGCCTCGTCCTTGAGACGCGCACCGTGGCACGTCGGGCACGGCGTGTAGCTGCGGTACTTCGCGAGCAGCACGCGCACGTGCATCTTGTAGCTCTTCGACTCGAGCCACTGGAAGAAGCGTCGCACGCCGTACCAGACCTTCTTCTCCCACGGGCCGTCGCCGTCGATGACCCAGCGCTGCTGTTCGGCGGTGAGGTCGCGCCACGGCGTGTCGACCGGGACGCCGCGCTTCTTCGCGAACCGCAGCAGGTCGTCCTGGCATTCGCGATTCGACTCGGTCTGCCACGGCTTGACCGCCCCGCCGCGCAGCGTCTTGCCCGTGTCGGGCACCACGAGACCGTAATCGATGCCGATCACGCGGCCGAAGCCGCGGCAGGTCTCGCACGCGCCGAGCGGGGAATTGAACGAGAACAGGCTAGGTGTCGGCTCGCGATAGTGGATGTCGCAGTCGGCGCAGTGCAGGTCGGTGGAGAACCGCCAGACGGTCTCCCCGCCCTCACCCGGCGTTCCGCCGTCCTCTCCCTCCTTCGAGGGAGAGGTGCGGACGTTCACGCGCCCGCGCCCGACACGCAGCGCCGATTCGAGCGCGTCTATCACTCGTGCGCGATCCGCGCCGCCGAGACGGAACCGGTCCTGCACGACCTCGATCTGTCCGTCGCCGTGGCAATGGATCCGCGTGTACCCCTGCTGCTCGAGCAGCTTCAGCACCTCCGCTTCGGTGAAGTTCGCCGGTACGGTGACCGGGAAGGTCACGACCAGGCGAGGATCGCCGATCGCCGCGGTCCGCTCGACGAGCGCCGCGTAGACGGAGTCCGGGGTATCCCGGCGTACCGGGACGCCGCACCCGCGGCAGTGCAGTTGCGCCGCGCGGGCGTACAGCAACTTCAGATGATCGTTCAGTTCCGTCATCGTCCCGACCGTGGACCGGGACGTGCGCACGGGGTTGGTCTGGTCGATCGCGATCGCGGGCGGAATGCCGTCGATGCGGTCCACCTGCGGCTTGTCCATGCGGTCGAGGAACTGCCGTGCATACGGCGAGAACGTCTCGACGTAGCGTCGCTGCCCTTCGGCATAGACCGTGTCGAAAACGAGCGAAGACTTCCCCGACCCGGACACGCCGGTCACGACGACCAGCTGGCGCAGGGGGATGTCGAGGTCGAGGCCACGCAGGTTGTTCTGCCGGGCCCCGCGAACGCGGATGCAGTCGTGCGATGAATCGGGCATGTCTTGGGGGTGCCCAGCGGCGCTGGTCCGGGGCAGGACGTCAAGCTACCACGAACGCGGCCAATGGCCGATACTTCGCATCAAACGAATTCCATACTCCGACTCCCGGGAGGACCGGATGCGGTTCTTGTCCGCCCTGATGCCGCGCGAGACGCGGTTTTTCGACCTGTTCGACCGCCACGGCGCGCTGATCGTCGAGGGCAGTAATGCCATCGTCGAACTGGTCGGTCACTACGGGGACACCGCTCGTCGCGCCCAGCTGATCCAGCGGATCGGTGACGTCGAGCGCAGCGCCGACAAGATCACGCACGAGACCATCTCCGTCCTGCACGCGACGTTCATCACCCCGTTCGACCGCAACGACATCCACCGCCTGATCTCGGGCATGGACGACGTGCTCGACCTGATGCAGGACGCGGCCGAATCGATGCACCTGTTCGACATCCAGACGCTACCGCCCGCCTCGCTCAAGATGGCGGAACTGCTGCAGGCCTGTTGCACCAGGGTGCAGGCCGGCGTCGGCCTGTTGCGCTCGATGGACAACGCGTCCAAGGCGCTCGCGCTGACGGAGCAGATCGACCAGCTCGAGAGCGAGGCGGACGCGGTCTCGCGCGACGGCATCTCGCGCCTGTTCCGCGAGGAGCAGGACGTGCGCCAGCTGATCAAGCACAAGAACGTCTACGAGTACCTCGAGGACGCGATCGACAAATGCCAGGACGTGGCCAACGTCATCGAATCGGTGGTCGTGGAAAACGTCTGATGCCCGTCGAGATGACCATCCCCATGGCGACGCTGGTGCTGCTCGTCGCACTGGCGCTCGCGTTCGACTTCATGAACGGCTTCCACGACGCGGCGAATTCGATCGCCACCGTCGTCTCCACCGGCGTGCTGCGCCCGCACTACGCCGTCGCCTGGGCGGCGTTCTTCAATTTCGTCGCGATCTTCATCTTCCACCTCAAGGTGGCGGCCACCGTCGGCAAGGGCATCGTCGACCCCGTCGCGATCGACCAGTACGTGATCTTCGGCGCGCTGATCGGCGCGATCGCCTGGAACCTGATCACCTGGTACTACGGCATCCCGTCGAGCTCGTCGCACGCACTGATCGGCGGCATGATCGGGGCGACGATCGCCAAGGCCGGCACGGACCCGCTGGTCGCCAAGGGCATCGTCAAGACCGCGACGTTCATCTTCGTCTCGCCGCTGCTCGGCATGGCGCTCGGCGGGTTGCTCATGATCGCCGTGTCCTGGGTCTGCCTGCGCTCGGCCCCGCGACGCGTCGATCGCTGGTTCCGGCGCCTGCAGCTCCTGTCGTCGGCGGCCTACAGCATCGGCCACGGCAGCAACGATGCGCAGAAGACGATGGGCATCATCTGGCTGCTGCTCATCGCCGCCGGAGTCACTGCGCCGGACGCAACGATGCCCCCCAGCTGGGTCATCGTGAGCTGTTACGTCGCGATCGCATTCGGCACGATGTTCGGCGGCTGGCGCATCGTCAAGACCATGGGCCAGAAGATCACCAAGCTGCGCCCGGTGGGCGGTTTCGCGGCGGAAACCGGCGGTGCGATCACGCTGTTCCTGGCGACCTCCCTCGGCATTCCCGTCTCGACCACCCACACGATCACCGGCGCGATCGTCGGCGTCGGCTCGGCGCAGCGCACCCGGGCCGTCCGCTGGGGCGTCGCCGGCAACATCGTCGTCGCCTGGATCGTCACGATGCCCGCCGCAGCCGTGATGGCGGCGATGGCCTACTACGTGGGACGCCTGCTGCTCTGACCGGCCGATCGACGAGGGTTCCGGCGATGCGAACCGCCTATCCGCACCTGCTCGCCCCGCTCGACCTCGGGTTCGTCAAGCTGCGCAACCGCGTCCTGATGGGCTCGATGCACACCGGGCTCGAGGACGACGCGAGGCAGTTCCCGCGGCTCGAGGCCTATTTCGCCGAGCGCGCTCGAGGACAGGTCGGCCTGATCGTCACGGGCGGATTCGCGCCGAACGTCGAGGGCTGGGCCGCCCCGTTCTCGGGGCGCGTGACGACCCACGCGGCCGCGGCGAAGCACCGGCCGATCACGCGTGCCGTGCACGCCGAAGGCGGCCACATCGCGTTGCAGATCCTGCACACGGGCCGCTACGGCTATCACCCGTTCGCGGTGTCGGCGTCGCGTCTCAAGTCGCCGATCACGCCGTTCACGCCCCGCGCGCTGGGCGCCCGCGGCATCGAGCGCCAGATCCGCGCGTTCGTGCGCTGCGCCGTGCTCGCGCGGGAGGCCGGTTACGACGGCGTCGAGATCATGGGTTCGGAGGGGTACTTCATCAACCAGTTCCTCGCCGCACACGTGAACCGTCGCGACGACCAGTGGGGCGGCAGCTACGCGAACCGGATGCGACTGCCCGTGGAAATCGTGGCCCGCACGCGCGCGGCGGTGGGCGACGACTTCATCCTGATCTACCGCCTGTCGATGCTCGACCTGGTGCCCGACGGCAGCGACTGGAACGAAGTCGTGCAGCTCGCGCAGGCGATCGAGCGCGCGGGCGCGTCGATCATCAACACCGGCATCGGCTGGCACGAGGCACGCATTCCGACGATCGCGACGTCCGTGCCGCGCGCGGCGTTCGCGTGGATCACGCGCAAGCTCAAGGGAAAGGTCGGCCTCCCGCTCGTTGCGACCAACCGCATCAACGCGCCCGACGTGGCCGAGCGCATCCTCGCCGAGGGCTGGGCCGACATGGTCTCGATGGCCCGGCCGCTGCTCGCCGACGCCCATTTCGTCGCGAAGGCCGCCGCCGGGCGGGCCGACGAGATCAACACCTGCATTGCCTGCAACCAGGCCTGTCTCGACCACGTGTTCGAGCGCAAGATCGCCTCGTGCCTCGTGAATCCGCGCGCCGGGCACGAGACCGAGCTGCGCTACGAGCGGACTGCGAACCCGAAGCGCATCGCCGTCGTCGGCGCCGGGCCTGCGGGGCTCGCCTGCGCGACGGTGCTCGCCGAACGCGGCCACGCCGTGGACCTGTTCGAGGCCGCCGACGATATCGGCGGCCAGTTCAACCTGGCGCTGCGCGTCCCTGGCAAGGAGGAGTTCCGCGAGTCGCTGCGCTATTTCCGTCGCCGCCTCGAGGTGACGGGCGTCCGACTGCACCTCGTCACCCGCGCCACGGTCGAATCGCTCGCGCACGGCGCTTACGAGGACATCGTGATCGCCACGGGCGTCGTCGCGCGCGACCCGAAGATACCGGGCACTGAGGAGCATCGCGCGTTGGGCCGCGTGCTCTCGTATGCCGAGGCGCTGCTCGGCCACCGCTCGATCGGTGCGCGCGTCGCGGTCGTGGGCGCCGGCGGCATCGGCTTCGACGTCGCGGAATACCTCGTCACCGGAGAGCATTCGCCCACGCTCGACCTGGCGCTATGGCAGCGCGAGTGGGGCGTCACCGATCCTGAAATCGCGCGCAGCGGTCTCGCCTCGCCGCAGGTCGACCCGCCGGCTCGCAAGGTGTACCTGTTGCAGCGCAAGGCGTCACCGCTCGGCAAGGGCCTCGGCAAGACGACCGGCTGGATTCACCGCGCGTCGCTCAAGATGAAGCGAGTGGAGATGATCGGCGGCGTCAACTACGAGCGCATCGACGAGCGCGGCCTGCACGTGAGCTTCGGCGAGGCGCGCACGCAACCGACGCTGCTCGAGGTCGATACGGTCGTGCTCTGCGCCGGCCAGGAACCGCTCCGCGATCTCTACGAGCCGTTGCGCGCCGCAGGCCGCAGCGTGCACAAGATCGGCGGCGCAGACGTCGCCACCGAACTGGACGCGAAGCGCGCCATCGACCAGGGCTCGCGCCTGGCCGCTTCGCTGTAGCCTGAGCGAGCCCTCGCGCGGCCGCGAGGACTCGCACGGCGCATGCAACGCCCACCGGTTGCCGCGTCACGACCGCGCTTCGTCGGGTACGTCGCCGTGGCTGGAGCCGGCGCTCGTGACGCTACGTGCGCCGTGCGAAGCGCCGGCAGGGTGCGAAGCTCAGGCGCGGACTCTCGGCACGCGACGCGATCTAGGCCGTCTCCTCGCGCAACGCGGCGCCGTTGCCGTTGCGAGCGGTCACGTGCACGGCGATGCCGAGCACCGCCATCGCCCAGACGATCACCGGGCTCGACGGGAGGTCGGTGAACAGCGACACGCCGAGGCCTGCCACGTAACTCGCGAACGCGAGCGCGTAGCCGAGCCAGAGCTGCTTGCTGCGCCCGTGCCGGTAGACCGCGAGCGCCGGCACGATCAGCGTCGTGAACACCAGGTATACGCCGACGAGCTGGACCGAGGTCGTGACCATCACCGAGAACACGACGTAGAAGCCGACCGTGCCGAGTGAGCGGCGGAACCCGAACCAGACGCCCAGGAACAGCACCGTGAGCACGGCAGCGCGCACCAGTTGCTCGCTCGACACCCAGAGGATCTGGCCGGCGAGCAGGTCCTTGAGCGCCTCGCCGCCGTGCGGGTCGTTCGCGAGCAGCAGGATCTGCGCGGTCGAGGCGAGCACGAACAGCACCCCGATCAGCGCCTCCTGGACCTCCGGCCGCTTGCGCTCGGTCCAGGTGAGCAGCACGGCCCCGAGCAGCGCGGCAGCGACGGCGGCGACCTGCGTCTTCCAGCCCTGCAGCTCGAAACCGGCCGACTGCGCGGCGATCACGCCGAGGCCCGCCACCTGCGCGATCGCAAGGTCGATGAACACGATGCCCCGACGCAGCACCTGCTGGCCGAGCGGCACGTGCGAGAGCACGACGATCAGTCCCGCGACGAGCGCGGGCCAGAGGATGCTCAGGTCCGCGTAGGCTTCGTTCACGACTGCTCCTGCTGCGCGACGGCGGCCAGCCGTGCGAGCGTGTCGTCGAACAGCCCGAAGAGGTCCTTCGCCTCGGGCGTGCCCCCGACCGAGAACGGCAGCGTGACGACGGGCGCGTGGATGCGCGCGGACAGCCACCCGGCAGCCTTCGGGTCGTTGTAGGCATTGCGCAGGATGGCTCGCGGCGGGTGCGTGCCGAGCCGCGCCACGAGGCCGGCGAGATAGCCCGCGCTCGGTGGCACGCCGGGCTTCGGCTCGATCGCGGCGAGCTCTTCGAGGCCGAGCCAGAGCGCGAGGTAGCGCTGGTCGCGGTGAATCACGACGACCGGCATGCCCTTGAGTGCGGCCGCCTGCGCATTCCACTTCTGCATCGCCGCGCCCCAGCGCCGCTGGAAGTCTTCCCCGCGCGCCTGGTAATACGCGGCGTTCGCCGCGTCGAGCGATGCGAGTCGCGCCGTGAGCGCGCGCGCCACCGCCGCGACGTTGCGCGGGTCGAGCTGCAGGTGCGGGTTGCCGAGCGCGTGGATGTCGCCCATCGAGCGGTCGACCCGCGTGGGCACGTCGACGAGCTTCACGGCCGCGGCGGCCTCGAAATACCCCGGCGCGCCCGGCTGGATCCGCCGGTTGCCCGATTCCTGCAGCAGCACAGGCAACCAGCCCGCCTCGAGCTCGGCGCCGTTGGCAACCAGCAGCACAGCCGTGCGCGCGCGGGCGACGAGGCTCGGCTTGGCTTCCACCGAATGCACGTCCTGCAGCGCCGTCGTCGCGCGGTAGACGTCGACCTTGTCACCGCCGAGCTCGGCCGTCAGCGAGGCCCAGTCGGCCGTGGTCGCGAGCACCTTGATGGCCGCTTGCGCGGACAACGCCGGGGACAGGAGCGCCGCCATGAGGCAGGCGCCGCGGAACCATCGCATGAGCATGTGCGTGCTCCTCAGAACTTGTGCGCGCCGTGCGCGCCGATCGCGTAGATGTACTGCAGCAGCCACTGCTCGTCGGTGTCGCCGCCGTCGCGGGCATCGTCCCAGGCGTATTGCGCACGCAGGCGCGAGAACTCGCTCGGGCTCCAGTCCGCCATGAGCGTGATACGCGACGGCGTCGCCGGTGCGAGCAGCGGGAAATCCCCGGGCGTGAGCGTGCCGTCGCGCACGAGGCCGATGCGCGGATCGCCGGAGTCGAGCGCGTCGTAGCGGAGCCCGGCGCGCCAGCGCGGCGCAAAGCGATAGACGGCCTGCGCATACCAGGCGTCCTGCCGGCTGCGGAAGCTGCCGTCGAGCGCCGCGCCGTCGAGGTCGAACCACAGGCGACCGTCCTCCTCGCGACGCAGGTACTCGGCCTGCAGTTCGAGCGAGCGCCGGCGCGGATCGCCGCCCGGGGCCCACTTGACGGTCGCGTCGGCGATCCACGTGCGCGACTCGCCCGTGAACGCATTGACCACCGGCGAGTCGAGCGCATCGCTATCTTCGTAGGCGCGCTCGATCGCGTCGGCCTCCAGCCACGAGAGCCCGGCGCGCCAGCCGACCGCGTCGCCCAGGTCGCCGCCCACGTGCGCGAACAGCGCGTGACTGCCGAAACCATTGCCGTCGTCGCGCGTGCCGGGATAGTGCTCGCCGTTGCCGGCCTCGGCGCCGAACTCGAGGAACAGGTCGGTCGGCGCCAGCCACTTCACCTGCACGCCGTCCTGCTTGAGCTGGCCGCCGAAGAGCGCCTGGTATGCGAGCGGCTGGTCGACGAAGTCCCAGGAATGCGCATGCTTTTCGTTGAGATAGCCGATGCCGGAAAAATAGCGGCCGCCCTTGACCGTGAACCCGGCCGGCAACGACGTCGTGCGGGCGAATGCTTCCTCGACCTCGAGGTCGCCTTCGGCTGCGAACGCGGCCGTGAGGGCCGCGACGAAATACGGATCGACGCTCGCCGAGAGCGTGATTTCCGACTCGCCGAGGCTGAACCCGCGTTCGCCCGGGCCGATCTCCTCGCCGCCCGGGAAGAATCCGGCGATCGCGTAGTCCTCGGGATCCTGCGACAGGTTCACGTACGTGCCGGTCAGGATCACCGACATCGCCGGGTTGAACGTCGTCGACGCGCGGCTCGCGCCCCCCGCGGCGGGAGCGTTGTCGACCGAGGCGTCGCCGACCCCTGCCCCCGGACTTTCAGGCGCCGCCGCCGCAGGCATCGTCGCCGAGGGCGCAGTGGCTTCGAGCTGCTCGAGGCGTTGCTCGAGCTGGTACACGCGGCTCTCGTACTGCTGCTTGAGCGCCGCGATCTCTGCGCGCAGCGCCGCAAGCTCGTCGTCGTCCTGGGCGTGCGCCGCCATGGGCGCCATCGCCGCGGCGCAGGCAATGCAGGACAGCCATGGGCGGCGGGACCTCGTCATCATCATCGGTCGAATCCTCGTTGCAACATAGGACACGGGGGCGTCGCATCGCTGCGGCGCGGCCGGGCATCTGCGAGCGGCCGGGCGGGGGCCGCGAGGATTCAGCGGGGGGGTGCGCGGGAACGGAACGCGCGATGACGGGCGAGCGACACGGCGCGAACGTCGACGGCCGGCAGCAGCACCCGCCGTGCCGGCCGCAACAGTGCGAGTGCGGCCCCAAGACCACCGGCCACGCAGAGCAGCGGCAGCAGCGATGCGCAATCGGTGCAGAGCTGGGCGTGGTCGCCCGGCAGCCCGGGTGCATCGGCGCCCAGGTGGCGCGAGGCGTGGGCGACCGCCATGGCCTGCGCGAGCCAGAACGTCACGAGCGCGACCAGCAGGATCGCGCTGCGGCGCCGTCGAAAAATGGGGACACTCCTAATTTTCGTGACCCGTCGTTGCGGTGTGGCTCGAGACTTCACCGGGAATTCGGAGTGTCCCCATTTTCGGCCCAGGCTGGACATCGGCCGGAGTTTAGCAACGGCTCTCCTGCGGGGCGATGCCGGAGCGGTCGAGCAGCATCTCGACCTTGTCGCGGAAACTGCGGCTCAGCTTGATCTCCTGGCCCGACTGCAGCTTCAGGAAGCATTCGCCGTTCAGGTGCGGACGCAGCGAGCGCACGCGCGCGAGGTTGACGATGGTCGAGCGGTGCACGCGCTGGAACACCAGCGGGTCGAGCATCTCTTCGAGCTCCTTCATGGTCGCGCGCAGCACGTGCGTCTGCCCGGCCGCATGCAGGCACATGTAGTCGCCGGCGGCGTCGATCCAGTCGATCGTGGCGACGTCGAGCCGCAGCGTCTCGCGACCCGAGCGGATCGGCAGCATGGTGGCGTAGCGGCGCGGCGACGACGACATCGTGGCGCCGGTCGTCTGCGCGAGCGCGTCCGGTGAGATCTCGCCCTTGCCGGTGAGGTCCGCGAGCAACGCCATCAGCTGCTCGCGCTGCGCGAGCGCCTGCCGCTGCTGCCACTGCGCGCGCACGCGGTCGAGTGCGGCCGCCAGCCGCGCTTCGTCGACCGGCTTCAGCAGGTAGTCGAGCGCGTGGGCCTCGAAGGCGTTGATCGCGTAGCGGTCGAAGGCCGTCACGAACACGACCATCGGCATGCTCTCCTGCGGCACCTGCGCGACGACGTCCAGGCCCGAAATGCCGGGCATCTGGATGTCGAGGAACATCAGGTCCGGCTGGTCCTCGGCGATCGAGGCGATCGCCTCGCGACCGTTCGCGCACTGGCGCACGATCGTGATGTCGGGAGCGGCCTGCAGGCGCAATTCGAGGCCGCGGCGCGCGAGCGGCTCGTCGTCGACGATGATGGTGCGGATGCTCATGTCGGTTGGGTGGCCAGTTCCAGTGGCAGCGTGATTTCGAGGCGGAGCCCCGGGCGCGAGAATCGTACCGCGATCTGCTGCTGCTCGCCGTAGAGGACCGCGAGGCGCTCGCGCGTGTTGCGGAATCCGACCCCGCGACCCGCCCCGAGTTCCACCCCCACCGGCAGCCCGGGCCCGTCGTCCTGCACGACCAGGCGCAGCCGGCCGTCCACCTCGCGCGCCTCGATCCGCAGCCGGCCGCCCTCCTCGCGCGGCGCCACGGCGTACTTGAGAGAATTCTCGACCAGCGGCTGCAGGATCAGCGAGGGCACGAGCGCCTGGGTGACGCGGTCGTCGATGTCGAACTCGAGCCGCAGCCGGTCGCCGAAGCGCAGCTGCTCGATGCCGAGGTACAGGTTCAGCGCGTCGAGCTCGTGGCGCAGCGTGACCTTCTTCATCGGGTCCTGGTCGAGCGTGTAGCGCAGGAAGTCCGAGAGCCGGCCGACCGCCTGGTTCGCGACCTTGCCCTGGCCGTCGAGGATCAGGGTCGAGATCGCGTTCAGCGTGTTGAAGAGGAAGTGCGGGTTCAGCTGGTAGCGCAGCATCTTGACCTGCGCTTCCTGGGCGAGCGCAGAGGCGCGCAGCACCGACTCGCGCTGCGCCTGCAGCGTCTCGTAGTACTTGATGCCGAAATACAGGCCCGACCAGCAGAGCAGCAGGTACGTCGAGCTGAGCGTGCCGACGAAGATGCCGTACCACGGCTCGTCGGACATCCGGTCCTCGACCCAGTGGATGTACGAGGAGTTGATGACCACCCTCCAGCACAAGGCGGTGACCCAGGACGCTGCGAGCACCGACACCACGATCTGGGAGGGACGTTTTGACCACAGCCAGCGGTACAGGTAGCGCAGGGGCGCCGAGAGCACAAAGCCCCCGGCAGCCGCCGCGAACACGACCTTGATGTACGAGGTCGGCTTCTCATAGAGCAGCGCGCCCAGGTACTGCGTGATGAGGTACGCGCTCCAGCCGAGCGTATGCAGCGCCCAGAACAGCAGGTTGCGATTGCGGCGGAGGTCGTCGAGTGTCACCGCGCGACTTTAGCGGGCGTTCCCGTGAGGGGGAAACGGTTCGTCGCACGGGCGCCACGGCTGGGCTCCGGCCGGTCAGCCACCCGTGCCCATCACGTAAGCCTCGCACCCCGCCTGGAACCGCGGGCCCGCCCCGCCACACTGGCAGTCGTCGGTGAGCCCGTTGTCGCGGGCCCATTCGAACCCGGACTGCTCCGCCGTGACCGAGTGCTCGGCGAACGCGCGGCAGCCTTCGAGGAACGCGGGCTCCTCGGCGTCCAGACAGGCGCTGCCGTCGGTGATGCCGGCGCGGTCGGCCCACGCGAAACCGGCCTTGTGGCCGGCACACTCGCCGTCGCGGCAGACGTAGCCGAGAAAGACACGCTGCGTGTAATGCTCGCGCTCGACGAGCCCGGCGCAGCGGGAGGCCGGCGCGGCGACTGCCGCCGGGAGCGCTGCGGAGACGATCAAGAGCGCGAAGCCGATCCGTTCGCACGTGACCATGGGTTGCATCCTGCGTTGATTACGACGCCACCCTAGCGTGCGCGGCCCGTGCAGCGCCGCGCAGTTTGCGACGGCTTGCGACAGATTTGCCGGGCGGCGGGGCACAATCCCGGCATGCGTGCATCGATTCGCCTCCCGCTGAATGGCCTCCTGTTGTGCGTGACCCTGGGCATCGCCGCGTGGGACGTGCGCGCCGACGAACGCACGGTGCTGCGCGGCGTGGTGGTGGGCGTGATCGACGGCGACACGGCGGACGTGCGCCTCGACTCGGGCATGATCCGCATCCGCTTCCACGCGATCGACGCACCCGAGTCCGGCCAGCCATACGGCCAGGCCGCGAAGCAGGCGCTGTCGACGCTGATCTTCGGTCGGCAGGTGGAGGTGGAACCGTTCGAGCAGGACCGGTACGACCGGCTCGTGGCGCGCGTGTGGCTCGATCGCCTGGACGTCAATGCCGAACTGGTGAAGCGAGGCTATGCGTGGACGTACCGGCGTTATGCGGACGATCCCGCGTATTGCACCTACGAGCAGGCGGCGCGCGAGCAGCGCCTCGGGTTGTGGCGGCTGGCGCGCGAGGAGCGCGTCGCGCCCTGGGAGTGGCGGCAGCGGCGGTCACGCACCGGCCCGTTCACCGACTATTCCGGCGAAACGGTCGCCACGTGCGTCGCCGCGCTGGGCCGCCGGGCCGGCGACGGACCGTGACGCGATCAGCTACGGCGCGTGCCGATGGGCGGTGCGTGCTGGACGAGGTACTCGACGCAGTCACCGGCGACGAGACCGAGCAGCAGCAGGG
>DASSJN010000073.1:0-7732 GCA_035691185.1 Steroidobacteraceae bacterium | reverse complement strand
CTCGATGAGCGAGATCTTGCCTTCTTCGATGGCCGTGACCCGGCCGTCGGCCTGTCCCAAGTGGTTGCCGGGCAACACCCGATGCACGAGCCCGTCCCGCGTCTGCACGAGGCCGAACAGCCGGCCCTTCAGCTTCACGGTACCGACCATGCGCAGCGTGTCGAGCGAGAACTGCTCGAGGAACTCGCGCGGCCGGTTCTGATCCGGACGGATCGCGTTCGGTGCGTTCGCCGCCGGTGCCATGCCGGGCTCGAATGGCGAGCGCTCGTCGACCGCCGCGTAATCGAATGTCTCGTACGGCTTGACCTCCGGCAGCGGCTCGATGCCGGTGCCGGGGCGGGACTTGATCTCGTCGACCTGCGCCTGGAGCTCGTCGAGGTCGCTGCCGCAGCCGGCCGTCGCGGCAAGCACGCATGCCAGCAGCGCGGCGCGCGTGGCCTTGCCGGTCCGCTCATACAGGAAATGCGTCATGGTCATGCCTCGCCTGGCTTCTTCTTCGCCGGCGCCTGCTCGTCTTCTTCGAGGTAGCGGTACGTCTTGGCGGTGACGTTGAGGACCAGGTCGCCCGTGTTCAGGTCGCGGTTGCCACCCTTCGTGGCGGGCGCGATCTCGATGTCGTGCAGGGTGACGATCCGCGGCAGCGCCGCGATGCCGCTCGCGAACCGCCCCATCTCGTGGTAGTCGCCGGTCAGGCGGATGCTGATCGGCAGCTCGGCGTAGAAGTCCTTCTTGTTCTCCCCCTGCGGCTGGAACAGTTTCTCCTCGAGACCGGCCGCGAGGCCCGTCTGCGAAATGTCCACCAGCAGGTTCGGCACCTCGGTCTTGTTGGGCAGCTGTCGCAGCATCGCACCGAAGGACTTCTCCATCTCCGCGAGTTGCGCCCGGTAGGCATCGAGGTTCGCGGCGCGACGGGCCTTGGTCTGCAGCTCGGTCATGAGCTCGGTTTCCTTCGCCCGCGCCTCGAGCAGCAGCGGCCGCTGCGATTTCCAGACGAAGAAATAGTAGCTGCCCGCGGCGGCCAGGACGAACAGGAGCACGGCCGTGCCGATCCGCACGCCGAGGGGCCAGCGTCCCGGGTCATTCGGGTCGAGGCTGCGCAGCTGGTCGAGCAGTGCCTGGAAGTTCTTCATTTCGCGGCCACCCGGTCGTCGGCCTGTTCTTCCTCACCCGGCGCCACGTGGCTGCGCTGGTTGGCGAACAGCGTGAATTCCGCGCCGCGCCCCGCGTCGGACTTGGTCTCGACGATCTGCAGCGTGGGATCGGCCAGCCACTCCGAGGCTTCGATGTTGCGCATGAACGACGACACCCGCGTGCTCGATTGCGCGACGCCGCGCAGCTCGAAGCGTGCGCCCGTCTGCTTCAGGTACGTCAGGTAGACGCCCTCGGGCAGCACGCGGACGACTTCGTCGAAGACGTGCACGATCTCGGGGCGGCTGCGCTGCAGCGTCTCGATGATTTCCATGCGCGCGAGCAGGCGACGCTTCTGCGCATCGAGCCCGTTGATCTCCTCGATCTGCTTGTCGAGGGCCGCGATCTCGCGCGTGAGCAGGTCGTTGCGGTCCTGCTGGTGCTTGATCGAGGCGCTCATCTGCCAGTGGCCGAGCAGCGTGACGAGCGCCGCCGTGGCGACGGCCGCGCCCAGCGAAAGGAAGAACTCCTGGCGCTTGCGCTTGCGCTCCGCCTCGCGCCACGGCAGCAGGTTGATTCTTGGCATGTCAGTCGAAGCTCCTGAGCGCCAGGCCGCACGCGGTCAGCAGCGCGGTGGCGTCCTTCTTCACGCCCTGCGCCAGTGCGCGGGTGGAAATCTTCATCTGGCCGAGCGGGTCGCCGCGCTCGGCGGGGATGCCCACGCGGCTCGCGATCACGTCGGCCACGCCGGGGATGTTCGCGCAACCGCCGCACACGATGATCTGCTCAGGGGCTTCGCGACCCGATCCGGCCGCGAGGTAGAACTGCAGCGAGCGGCTCACCTGCTGGCACATGTCGTCGATGAAGGGGTCGAGCACCTCGCCCTGGTAGTTGGCCGGAAGGCCGCCTTCCTTCTTGGCGCGGCCCGCTTCCTCCATGCTGAGGCCGTACGTGCGCATGACGTCCTCGGTGAGCTGCTGGCCGCCGAAGGAGAAGTCGCGCGTGTAGGTGACCTTGAGATCGCGCAGCACCGAGAAGGTGGTGCTGCTCGCGCCGAAATCGATGACGGCGATGTTGCGCTCCATGCCGCCGTCGGGCATCTGGTGCGTCAGCAGCCGGCATGCGTTCTCCAGCGCGAAGGCCTCGACGTCGACGATGCGCGCGGCCAGCCCCGCCGCCTGCACGGCCGCCTGGCGCTGCTCGACGTTCTCCGAGCGTGTCGCCACGAGCAGCACGTCCAGCATCTCGGGATCTTTCTCGGACGGCCCGATGACCTCGAAGTCGTAGCTGACTTCCTCCATCGGGAACGGGATGTACTGGTCCGCCTGCATCTCGACCTGCGACTCGAGTTCGTTCTCGCGCAGGTTGCGGGGCATCTGGATGACCTTGGTGATCGCGGCGTCGCCGCTCACGGCCACCGCGCATTCCTTGCTGCGCGCACCGGCGCGCTTGACCGCGCGGCGGACGGCTTCGCCCACCGCCTGCGCGTCGACGATCGCTTTCTCGTTGATCGCGTTCGGCGGCGACGGCTCGGCCGCATAACTTTCCACACGATAGGTATCGCCGCTCTTCGACAGCTCGATCAGCTTGATCGACGAGGTCGTGATGTCGAGACCTATGACCGGTCGAAACCTGCGCTGGAACAGCACGGTTGATCCTTCTAGTTCAAGAGGTTGCGCCGCGATTGTGTGGCAGTTTCATAGCCCCCGGCGCACTATATAACAGGGTCGGCCCCAATAGAATTGTGAGTCGGCTAACAGAAACCGCCATCCGCGTCGCGTGCCCCCGGGCCTTGCGATGAAAAACGGGACTCGTTCCGCTCGAGGGCGGCACGCGATGGAACCGGCGCAGGTCCGCAGGCTCCAACGTGGTTGTCGATCGAACTTCACGCGGCGCGTCTGCGCGCTCGAGTCCGGACCGTAGCCGAGCCCACGGCATCTCCCTGTAAGACCGGTGGCCTTGCGCCCTCGCCTCGCGGCGGGTCAGCCCTCGAGTCTGCGGCTACTATGCACACCGGTCCGGGGCGCAGCAAGGAACGGTTCGCACTTTTCGGAATGGTTCAGGACGCATGAAGAGACTCCTCGCGGCGCTGCTCGCGCTGCTGTTCACGGCGCCGATGCTGGTGCTCATGGGATTCGCCGGGGCGTACCAGTTCCTCGCGCCTGAGATTCCGAGCGCGGCGGCGCTGCGCTCCGTGAAGACGCAGATGCCGCTGCGCGTGTACTCGCGCGACGGCAAGCTCATCGCGCAGATCGGCGAGCAGCGCCGGATTCCGGTCGCCTGGGACGAGATTCCAGAGGTGGTCGTCGACGCCTTCCTCGCCGCCGAGGACGACCGCTTCTACGAGCACCCCGGCGTCGACTGGCAAGGGCTCGTCCGCGCGCTCGCCGCCAACGTCGCTGCGGGCGGCATGCGTGAGGGCGGCGGCACCATCACGATGCAGCTCGCGCGCAATACCGTGCTGACCTCGGAGCGGACGCTGCGCCGCAAGCTCAAGGAAGTCTTCCTTGCGCTGCGACTCGAGCGGGAATTCACGAAGCAGGAGATCCTGACCCTCTACCTGAACCGCATCTTCCTCGGTCAGCGCGCGTACGGCATCGGCGCCGCCTCGGAGGTCTATTTCGACCGCCACGTGCGCGACCTCGGGCTCGCGGAGGCGGCGCTGCTTGCCGGCCTTCCCCGCGCGCCGTCCGTGGACAACCCGATCGCAAGCGTCGTGCGGGCTCGCGACCGGCGCGCCTACGTGCTGCGACGGATGCTCGAGCTGGAGATGATCGACCGTGCCGCCCACGACGCGGCGAACGCCCTGCCGATCGCCAGCCGCCTGCATGGCCCGATCATCGAACTCGACGCTCCGTACGTCGCCGAGATGGTGCGCGCCGAGATGATGCGACGATACGGGCCGGACGCGCTCGCCGCCGGATATTCCGTCACGACGACGCTCGATAGCCGGCTGCAGCGGGCCGCGAACGCGGCCGCCTGGCGGACGATCCTCGAGTACGAGCGACGCCACGGCTATCGCGGCCCGCTCGAGCGACTCGACCCGGCGAGCCTCGACGATGCGGTCGCGCTCGGCGGCGCATTCAAGCGCAATCCCAACCGTGGCAGCCTCGTGACGGCAGTGGTCACGCGCGTCGACGAGCGCGACGCGGTCGTGATCCGCCGCAACGGCGTCGCCGTGCCGCTCGACTGGGACGCGCTCTCGTGGGCGCGACCAGTGGTTCGCGAGGGAACGCTCGGGCCGTCGCCCAGGACCGCGGGGGACGTGCTCGCCGTCGGCGACGTGGTCTGTGTCGAGCCGCTGCCCGACGGGAAATTCCGGCTCGGCCAACTGCCCGCGGTGGCGGGCGCGCTGGTCGCGCTCGTGCCGGCCGACGGCGCGATCGTCGCCCTGGTCGGCGGCTTCGACTTCGGCTCGAGCAAGTACAACCGCGTGACACAGGCGCAGCGGCAGCCGGGCTCTGCATTCAAGCCGTTTCTGTACTCGGCGGCGCTCGAACGCGGCTTCACGCCCGCCACCCTCGTGAACGACGCGCCGATCGTCTTCCCGGGCGGGGCCGGCGCCGAAGGCGACGAGGAATGGCGCCCGCAGAACATCACGCGCAGGTTCTACGGCCCGACGCCGATGCGCGAGGGACTCGTGCGGTCGCGCAACCTGGTCTCGATCCGGCTGCTCCGCGGCGCGGGCGTCGGATTCACGACGCGGCACATCGCGAATTTCGGCTTCGCGCCTGCTGCACTGCCCGCGAACCTCACGCTTGCGCTCGGCACGGGGCAGGTCACGCCGCTCGAGATGGCGCGCGGCTTCGCCGTGTTCGCGAACGGCGGCGCCCTCGTGACGCCGTACTTCATCGACTCGGTCCGCGACACCGGCGGCCGCGTCGTCTTCGAAGCGGCGCCGCTGCTCGCGTGCCCGGCCTGCGACGCGCCGACGGTGCCGGCCGGAGGCCAGATGATCCCGGCGGTCGCGTCCGGCATGGGCGCGGCCGCGATATCCCCCGAACGCCGCGCGCCACAGGCAATCAGCCCGGCCAATGCGTTCGTCATGACGGACATGATGACCGACGTGATCCAGCGCGGCACGGCACAGCGCGCGGCCACGGCACTCGGCCGGCGCGACATCGCAGGCAAGACCGGCACGACCAGCGACCGGCGCGACACCTGGTTCGTCGGTTTCAATGCCGACCTCGCGACGGCCGTCTGGGTGGGCTTCGACCAGGAGCGCTCGCTCGGCGAACAGGAGGAAGGCAGCAAGACCGCGCTGCCGATGTGGATTTACTTCATGGAGGAAGCGGTGCGCGACCGCCCGGAGCACCGTCAGCCGGAGCCGCCGGGCGTCGTGCGCATGTGGGTATCGCGCGGGACTGGCGCGCCCACGCGAGCGAACGCCCCGGGCGCATTGTTCGAAACGTTCCTGGAGAACTATGCTCCGCAGCCGGGAACGATCGACTACAGTGACGAGGGCGTCGGCGCGGAGACGGTGGATCCGTCGACGACCGACGACTCGCTCTTCTGAGCCGGATGCGCGGTACGGAGACGACCATGAGCCGACAGAGACCGAATCCGCGCGCGGAGATGCTGCGCCAGGCCGTGGCGGACGAAGCCGCCCGTGTCATGGCCGAACAGGGCATCGTCGATTTCCTGCTGGCCAAGCGCAAGGCCGCCGAACGGCTCGGCGTGGTCGACGCATCGATCCTGCCGCGCAACACGGAGATCGAGGCGGCGCTGTTCGCGCGCCAGCGGCTGTTCTCGGGTGGGCGTCACGAGGCCGAGATCGCCGAATTGCGCCGCTCCGCCCTGCAGGCGATGCGGCTGATGGCGGATTTCGAACCGCGGCTCGTCGGTCCGGTCCTCACGGGGACCGCGTCCGCGCATTCGGAGATCAACCTGCACCTGTTCTCGGACACGCCCGAGGCGGTGTCGATCCGGCTCGAGGAGCGCGGCGTGCCGCACGAAGCGCTCGAACGCCGTCTGCGCTTCGAGCGCGACCGAACGGTCACCTATCCTGCGTTCCGCTTCGTGGCCGGGCACCAGACGGTGGACGCCGTCGTGTTTCCACTCGACGGCATCCGGCAGTCGCCGTGCAGCCCGGTGGACGGCAAGCCGATGCGCCGCGCGAGCGCGGCCGAGGTCGCGGCGCTGCTCTGATCCCAAAGACGACGCCCGCGGCCGTCAGGCGCGTGTGAAGTCGTCCTCGCGCTGCGGCAGGTGCCGACGCAGGTCGGCGACCGGGCTGTGGACGAGGTCCTTGGCGACCTCGTGCACGACCCGAGCGGTGGTGGGCTTCGACAGCTCGCGGCGCACCATGCCGAGGAAGCGCGAACCGGCGACGAGGATCAGGTCGTCGAATTCGTCCCTGCGCCGGGCCTCGTCGAGCCGGCGGGCAATCCGCCGCGCGAATCGCGCCGCCTCGATTTTGCGAGCCTGCGACACGGGGTCCAACGCGTGACGCGCCCCGCCCCCGCTGGCGTGCGAGCGCCCGGGACGGTCGCTGCGCAGGTCGCGTTCGTGCAGATGCGCCGCGGCGTCGGCGAGGCGGATCACTTCCTTCGGCGGCCGCTCGAGCGAAGTGCTGTCGTAGAAGATCGCCTCGGCCTGGTCCGCAACGACGATGCGTATACGGCTCATGGCGTCCGTCCTTCGTCTGCGGGGAACCTTCCCTGATCCAGCCTGAGCCGGAGGGTGGGCGCCAGCAATGAGGGAAAAGTGACCGGGAACTAGTGAATAGTGACTAGTCCCGCCCCACTCAGGCCCGCTTGTCCATCTCGACGTAATCGCGCTGCGTCGGGCCGGTATAGAGCTGGCGCGGGCGACCGATCTTCATCGCCGGGTCGCCGATCATTTCGAGCCAGTGCGCGACCCAGCCGGCGGTGCGCGCGATCGCGAACATCACCGTGAACATCGAGCGCGGGATGCCGAGTGCGCTGTAGATGACGCCGGAGTAGAAGTCGACGTTCGGGTAGAGCTTGCGCGCGATGAAGTACTCGTCCTTGAGGGCGATCTCCTCGAGTCTCAGCGCGAGCTCGAACAGCGGGTTGTCCGTCTGGCCGAGGCGCGAGAGCACCTTGTGGCACATCTCGCGGATGATCTTCGCGCGCGGGTCGAAGTTCTTGTACACGCGATGTCCGAAACCCATCAGGCGCGTGGCGCCATCCTTGTCCTTCACCCTCGCCAGGAACTTCTGGATGTTGTCGACGGTGCCGATCTGCTCGAGCATCTCGAGCACGGCCTCGTTGGCGCCGCCGTGGGCCGGGCCCCACAGCGCCGAGACGCCGGCCGAGATCGCTGCGTACGGGTTCGTGCCGGTGCTGCCCGCCAGACGCACGGTCGACGTGCTCGCGTTCTGCTCGTGGTCGGCGTGCAGGATCAGCAGCAGGTCGAGCGCCTGCGCCGCGATGGGATCGAGGACGTAGTCCTCGGCCGGGACCGCGAAGAACATGTGGAGCATGTTCGCGGTGTAGTCGAGGTCGTTGCGCGGGTACACGAACGGCTGGCCGAGCAGGTGCTTGTAGGACGCTGCCGAGACCGTCGGGATCTTGGCGAGGATGCGGTGCGCGAAGATCTCGCGATGGCGCGGGTTATGGTTGTCCATCGAGTCGTGGTA
>DASSJN010000072.1:0-5452 GCA_035691185.1 Steroidobacteraceae bacterium | reverse complement strand
CGCAGCATTGCGCGCCGGCGCGACGCTTGCCGAGGCGATCACGCAGTCCCGCGCGAGCCCCGACGTGCTTGCCCGCGTTCTCGGCTGGGCGTTCGAGGTGGGCCTGGTGGTGGAAGTGAGGGCCTGTTAAGAGGCGCTAGTCCATCCGCTCGGGCTTGACGCCGACCAGGCGCCCTTCGCCGTCGACCTCGCAGCTCAGCTCGATCGGCTGACAGCAGACCTGGCAGTCCTCGACGTGGCTGAACGACCCCGCCGATAGATCCACTAGCGTCTCGTAGTGCTCCCAGCAATAGGGGCAGAGGATCGAGACGAATTCGGTCGTGAACCGGGCAGTGCGATCCGGCGCGTCGGGCTCATAGACGGGCTCGAGTCCGTACAGCTCGTCGATTACCGCGGCGTCGGTCGCAGAGACGCGCCGCTTCAGTTCGTCGAGCGAGTCCGGTCGCCGCCGTTTCATGCGCTCACTTTACCACCCGGTCTAGCGCGCGCCGCGCGATCGCGTGATAGCCGGGACGGGCCGCTGCGTAGATGCGCCGTGCGAGGACCGCACCCTGCGACGTCTTCATGAGGTCCATGTAGAGCGGACGTATGAGCTTCAGCCGGCCGATGCGCTCGAGGTAGGCTTCGAGCGCCGGCTCGAGGCCGGGATAGCCGCTCGCGAGCGCGAGCCGGTACCAGGCGTGGGCCACTTCGGCATTGCGCGAGCCCGTCAGCCCGAAACGCTGGTCGAGTTCCTCGAGCGGCCGCGTCGCGTGCGGTCGCGACACCTCGTTCAGGAACTGCAGCCATTCCTGCACGGTCCAGCTCGACGTCTCGAGCGATGCGGTCGGCAACTCGCCGCGCTCCCAGCGCTCCCGCTGCGCATCGACGCGCGCGAAGGCGTCCGAGTGCACGAGCATCGCGTCGGCCGGCAGGCCCGGCTCGTCGATCCATCGGTGCAGGAACCCGGCGTCGACGCGGCCCGGGGCCTGCGCCATCAGTCCGGCCTGCAACTCGCGCACGAACTGCGGCGTCGTCACGCTGGTGAACGCATGCCCCTCGAGCCAGCGTTGCAGGAAAGCGTCGAGCACCTCGCGACCATAGCGACGTTCGAGCTGGTAGAGAAACAAGGCGCCCTTCTCGTACGCGACGCTCGATCCTTCCTCGTCCAGGTGCGTGCTGAGGTCGGGTGCCAGCGCGCCACGCCATTCCTGCCCGGGCTCGAGTTCGGCGAGCGCCGTGCGCAGGTCCTGCAGACCGACGCCCCATTCCATGCGGGCGCGCTGCTCGCCGTACACCGCCTCCATGATCCGGCGCTCGAAATACGTCGTGGTGCCCTCGTTGAGCCAGCCGTCGCGCCAGGTCGCGTTGGTGACGAGGTTGCCGGACCACGAGTGCGCCAGTTCGTGCGCGAGCACGCCGACGAGCGACCTGTCGCCGGCGACGACGGTCGGCGTCATGAACGTGAGACGCGGGTTTTCCATGCCGCCGTACGGGAACGAAGACGGCAGTACGAGCACGTCGTAGCGGCCCCACTGGTACGGCCCGTACAGCGCCTCGGTCCGCGCGAGCATCGCCTCGGCGTCCGCGAACTCCCAGGCGGCTGCCTGCAGCATCGACGGTTCCGCCCAGACGCCCGTGCGCGTCCCGGTCGCCTTGAATTCCAGGTCGCCGACGGCGAGCGCGAGCAGGTACGAAGGAATCGGCTGCGGCATCCGGAACCGGAACACCGTACGTCCACGGGCGTTGGCAGAATCCGCTTCCGCCGCCATCACTGCGACGACGCCCGGCGGCACGCGCAGGGTGGCCGAATACGTGGAGCGCACGCGGGGAGTGTCCTGCAGCGGCACGAACGAGCGCGCATGCAGCGATTGCGCCTGGCTGTACACGAACGCGTGGCGCCTGTCCGCGGTCTGCGCCGGTTCGAGCCATTGCAGCCCCGACGCGTCCGGGGCGGTGGCGTACTCGATGCGCACCCGCGTCGCGTCGTCCCGCAGCGCGATGCGCAACGCGCTGCCGAGCCGCGGATGGCGTGCACCGAGCGTGAACGTGGCGGGCTGGAACGCATCGCTGCCTGAGGGGGCGGTCGCAACGGAGCGGATTTCCAGGTCGCGGGTGTCGAGCACGAGTTCCCGTGCGGCTGGATCGCGCGGCTCGATCTCGAGCGTCACGCGCCCACGCAGTTGCCGGTCGTCGAACCCCACGACGAGGTCGAGGTCGAAATGCCGCGTGACGAACCGGTCGGGCTCGGCGTAGCTGTGCACGTCCGGCCAGTTGCGAGGATTCGTCTCGATCGGTTCGGACGCCCGGACCGGCGCGACTTTCGATGGCGGCGCAGGCGGTTTCGCGGTCTCGCCAGGCACGGGCGCCGACGCTCGACATCCCGCCAGGACCAGGGCCACGAGCAAGGGCAGGCAGGACCAAGCAGACGTGTTCAGGTGTGGAAGACCACGTGTGCGGCGGACGTGGGAGGCGACGGATGGCTGCATTCGACGTGTTCTCTGCTGTTCCCGATCCGGAAGTTGTGGCTACATCCAAGGATACGGCCCGGCGCTGCGGGCCGCGACCCACTGCAGGGACCGCATCGGTGAACGAAGAACGAGACTCGTGGGACGCGATCATCGTCGGCGGCGGGCCTGCGGGCCTGAGCGCGGCCCTGGTGCTCGGCCGCTGCCGGCGACGCGTGCTCGTCTGCGACGCCGGCCGGCCGCGCAACCGGCATTCCCATGAGCTGCACGCGTACCTGACACGCGACGGCGTGCCGCCCGCCGAGTTCCTCGCCATGGGACGCGCAGGCCTGTCCGCCTACCCTGGCGTGGAGTTTCGCGCCTGCGCCGTCGAGGCGGCCGAGACGCTCGATCGACAGTTCCTGCTGCACCTCGCGGACGGAACCCGGCCGCGCGGACGCAAGCTGCTGTTCGCCACCGGCGTTCGCGACGAGATGCCACGGCTCGACGGCGTCGAGCAGTTCTACGGCCGGACGGTGCATCACTGTCCGTACTGCGACGGCTGGGAGTCGCGCGATGAACCGATCGTCGTGTACGGGCGTCGTACGCGGGCGTTCGAGATGTCGCGCGCGATGACCGTCTGGTCCGACGACATCGTGCTCTGCACCGACGGTGCGTCGGGCCTGACGGCCGAGCAGAAGCGCCAGCTCGCCCGCAACGGGGTGCGCATCGTCGAGGACAGGATCGAGCGGCTGACGGGGCGCGACGGGCAGCTCGAGGCCGTCGTTTTCGCAGGCGGCCGTCGACTCCCCCGTCGGCGGATGTTCTTCGACCTGCCGTCACACGCCCAGAACGAGCTGCCCCGCCAGCTCGGCTGCCGTATACGGCGTGACGGCAGCGTGCACTGCAGCGGCTATGAAGCCACCGACGTACCGGGCGTGTTCATCGCGGGCAACCTCTCCGGCGACGTGCAGCTGGTGGTCTTCGCGGCGGCCGAAGGCGCCAAGGCTGCGTTCGGCATCAACCTATCCTTGACACGCGAGGACTTCGAGCTGAACGCCACCGGTCGCCGGATCGTCGAGCACCCGGACGGGTCGGAGTGATTCAGAATCGATAGCCGAACTCGGCGCCGGCGTAGGCGCCGTCGGCATCGTCCTGGAAGCGGTAGCCGGCCTTGAGGCCGACCGAGAAGCGCGAGGGGCCCGGCTCGAACGTCTTCACGAGACCAACGGCGGTTGCATCAGCCTCGTCGTTGCCGTTGGCGAGCGCCTCGAGGCCGAGGGCGCGCGTCGCCGAAGCGCCGTGCATGAGCCGCCCGCGCACCCAGTAACCGTCCTGCTCGCTGGTGTACGAACCGATCCCGCCGAGACGCCACCGGTCCGCGAGCGTGCGTTCGAAGTCGACCTGGAACTTGCCGCCGAGCTGGCTGCCGCGCGCATTCGCGCTCACGTCGTCCGGATCGAGCGAAGTGTCGGTATAGCGCAACCCGAACGACACGCTCCACCAGCCGAGCTCGTCCGACGCGCCGTAACCCAGGGAGGCTTCGAGCCCATACGCGTCGGCCTGCACGCGGCCGGGACCGCCCTCGTACTCGTAGCCGAACGCGTCGACCCAATAGCGCTGGTACCAGCCGCGGCCGTCTCGACGTGCACCTGCCGGCAGCACCGTGCCGACGAAGCTGTAGTACGCAGCGTCGGCGACTTCCCCGCCGAACAGCAGCAGCCGATCCGCAGCCGCGGCGTTCGCGACGGCCAGCGTGGAGCCGGCGCCCAGGGCCAGGAAGGCGAGCGCGGCCCGCCGGGCGGCGGACATGGTGCGGCGCGTCTTCATGCGGTGAGCCTGTAGAGATAGATCGGCGCGGCGTGGGTTTCGAGCACCGCCTCCTGCTGCACGCGCCCGACGACGCCACGCGGGCCTGCGGCCGTGACCTCCTCGGCGTAGAGCCGGCCATTCCGCGGCAGCACGCCGAGCGACACCATCGTGCGCACCCCGGACTTCGGGTCGCCGCGCGAGATGAAGCCGACGCCCGACCCCTGCTCCGAATTCACGCGCTTGTACAGCACCGGCGACCACGTCTGCCCGGCGAGCCAGCGCGATTCCTCGGCGGGACCTGCGCCGAACCACGCGCGCACCCGCTCGATCGGGGTCCGGATGCGGTCGCTGAACCCGTTCAACTGCCACTGCAGGTCAGAACCGAACAGGAACATCTCGAGCTGGTTGCGCTCGTCGGACACGCCCCAGCGAAACTCGCAACCGATCGCCGGCTCGGCGCCAGCGCAACTGTCGGCGGCCGGGTTCGACACGGCGCGGATGGTCGCGACGACGGGCAATGGCCCGGTCGGCAGCAGCAACTCGCCGCGCAACTCCTGCCCGACCGTCGCTCCGCCCGCGGGTACGCCGACGATCCGGCAGCCGAGCGGCGAGATGTCGATGGCCAGCGCGATCGCCTCGTGGCCTGCCGTGTCGTGGATGCGCAGCGGCACGGGCAGCGGGAACCGGTATTCGCGCCGACGCGAGGTAGCGGCCTGCAGCGCGTAGCGGATCGCGAGTACGGCGATGCCGAGCGTGAGCGACGCCCAGATCACGTTGGCGACGAGGGCGCCGGTCGGCAGTCCGCGCTCCGTGCCGAAGTACACGATGCCGAAGGGGATCGCCGCGAGGTTGAGCACGAGCACGAGGTATTGCGGCCACAGCATGCGCCGTGTGGCGTCGGCCTCGCCCATCTGCTTGGGCGTCACGACGAACCGGAGCCGGCGCAGGAAGAAGCCGAACGTCGCCGTGATGAACACCGCGAAGCGCATCATGTTGTACTGCTCGGTCAGCAGCGAGCGACCGTAGCCGCGTGCGACCTCCTCGAACGTCCAGAACGTGAGCACGTAGTACGGCACGAACCGGACCAGGAACTCGCGGTCGAGTTCGTGGATCGGCATCGTGCCCGTGGTCAGCACGATCACGGGCGCGGTGAAGAAGACCAGGCGCTGCCAGCCTTCGAAATAGGCCATGACCGTGGCGAGGTACGACAGCCG
>DASSJN010000071.1:0-2348 GCA_035691185.1 Steroidobacteraceae bacterium | reverse complement strand
CGCCTTGAGCGTCACGTATTCATCGAGGTCCGCGTCCTCGGCCTTGACCAGGCCGAACGCGGCCGCCGGCTGCGCGAGCTCGCGGTAGCGCTGGGCGACGCCGACTTTCTCGGTCGCGGCCTTCACGACGGGCAGAAAGCGCTCGTGAAGCGCAGCGTGGCTCGTTTTCCGAAAGTATTGCGTCGCGGCGGTGTCGCCGCCGGCGAGGATCGCCTTGGCGTCCTGGATGCCCATCTTCTTCACCGCGTCGACCAGGAGCGTGCGCGCCTCGGGCATCGCGGCCTCGGCGGCGCGGTTCATGGCGACGACGAGCTCGTCGGCTTCGGCTCCGAAGCCGAGCCGGCGGGCGAGCCTTTCGGTCCGCGCGAGCGAGTCGGGCAGCGGGATCCGGACGTGCGGATTGCCGAGGAAGCCGTCGAACTTGCCGAGCGTCGCTACCGCGCTGCGCACGCCGCGCTCGAGCGCCGTCTGCAGGCCGGCAAGCGCCTCGCGCTGCGTCAGCCCCTCCAGCTGGGCTGCGGCCGGAGCGGCCAACGTCACCACGAACGCTGCGAGAATCGCGCTTCTCATCAAGGCGAGGATTATCGGCGGGCTGGTCACTCTTGCCGCGGGCATAGTTGTCTCGCGGCGACCACGACCGGTCTCTCCTCCTAGACCCCGGCCTGGTGCGCCTGCTGGTCCGCGTGGTACGACGAGCGCACGAGCGCGCCGACCGCGGCATGCCGGAACCCGAGGCTCGCCGCTTCTCTTTCAAAAAGCGAAAATACCCGAGGCTCGACGTAGCGCTCCACCGGTAAATGATGCGGCGAGGGCTGGAGGTACTGCCCGATCGTCAGCATGTCGACCTCGTGGGCGCGCAGGTCGCGCATGACCGCGAGGATCTCGTCGTCCGTCTCGCCGAGCCCGACCATCAGGCCTGACTTGGTAGGCACGGTCGGGTGCAGCTTCTTGAACTCCTGGAGCAAGCGCAGCGAGTGCTCATAGTCGCCGCCCGGGCGCGCCTTCCGGTAGAGCCGCGGCACGGTTTCCAGGTTGTGGTTCACGACGTCCGGCGGCACCGCCTTCAGGATATCGAGCGCGCGCTCCAGCCGCCCGCGGAAGTCGGGCACCAGCACTTCGACCGTCGTGTGCGGGGCAGCATCTCGCACGGAACGAATGCAGTCCACGAAGTGCTGTGCGCCGCCGTCGCGCAGGTCGTCGCGGTCGACGCTGGTAATGACCACGTATTTCAGGCCGAGACGCGAGATCGTTTCAGCGAGATGCCGCGGCTCTTCAGCGTCGGGCGCGAGTGGCCGGCCATGCGCAACGTCGCAGAACGGGCAGCGGCGCGTGCAGATGTCGCCCAGGATCATGAAAGTTGCCGTGCCCTTGCCGAAGCACTCGGCAATATTCGGGCACGACGCTTCTTCGCACACAGTGTGCAGCTTTTGTTCACGCAGGATATGCTTGATCTCGTAGAAGCGCGAGTTCGGGCTCGCGGCGCGCACGCGGATCCACGCCGGCTTCGGCAGCGGCGCACGCGGAACGATGCGGATCGTCTTGCGGGCGCCTTTTTCCTTTACGCCAGCTTCACGCATCGAGCTTTTCAACCAGAATTTGACACAAGCAGGAAGCCACGGTTGCCGGTGTCTCGGCAAAACCCACGTCCTTCATTTGCGTCACACGCAGTCCCGGATAGCCACAGGGATCGATGGCCGAGAACGGCGAGAGTTCCATGTCGACATTGAGCGCCACGCCGTGATAAGCGCGGCCGCGCACGACGCGGATGCCGAGCGCCGCGATCTTCGCCCCGTCGACATACACGCCCGGCGCGCCGGTCTTGCGCTCGGCGCGCCCGCAGAGCAGGTCGATCACCGCCTGCTCGAGCAACCACACGAAGCGCTTGACCGTGATCGAGCGCCGTGCAAGGTCCACAAGCGTGTAGATCACGACCTGCCCCGGGCCGTGGTATGTGATGTCACCGCCGCGGTCGGTCTTGATGACCGGAATGTCGCTGTGGATTACCGGAATCGGCGCGCCCTGCCCCACCGTGTAGACCGGCGGGTGCTCGAGCACCCAGAGCTCGTCGGGAGTCGAGTCGTCGCGCGCCCGGGTGAACGAGCGCATGGCTTCCCAGGTCGCGAAATAATCGGCGCGGCCGAGCCGCCGGACGACGATGTGGTCGACGACGGTCATAGGACCATGACCACGTCGGGATGGTCGCACAACTCCTGGTAGAGGGCGTCGAGTTGCTCGCGCGAGATGGCGCGCACCACGCAGGTGACGCTCAGATACTTGCCCTGGCGGCTCGGGCGCATCTCGACTGTCGCGGCGTCGAAGTCAGGCGCGTGCTTGCGCACGATGCCGGT
>DASSJN010000070.1:0-6847 GCA_035691185.1 Steroidobacteraceae bacterium | reverse complement strand
CGGACGATCTCGATCGGCCGGTGAGCGGCCAGCGTCTCCGCCACTGCACGCCGTTCGCCACGACGCGACTCGGCGCCGGGTCGCGTGATGATCGCGAGTTCGTCGAAGATCACCGCGGTGTCTTCCACGAACACGGCATCGGGATAATCCGGGGCCGCCGGCAGGCGGCGTACCTGCGCACCCGATCTTCGCAGCGCCCGCTCGTAAGCCTGGTGCTCCGCGACGGCGCGCGGCAGGTCGATCGCCACGCGCTCCAGGTGCGTCAACTCACATTCGGCGAGCGTCGGGCTGACTGCGCGCGTGTAGGCGAGGAGCATGGCAGGAGGCCGCTGGCGGCCGGGCGTCCGCGCCGCGGCCGCGCGTCCTAGCCGATGGCCCGGCGCATCGCGGCGATCGTCGAGGCATAGTCGCGGGTGCCGAAGATCGCGGAACCCGCCACGAACGTGTCCGCGCCGGCCGCCGCGACTGCACCGATGTTGTCCACCTTCACGCCGCCGTCCACCTCCAGCCGGATCGGCCGACCGCTGCGATCGATGATGCGACGTGCCTCGGCGATCTTCGGCAACGCGGACGGAATGAACGACTGCCCGCCGAACCCCGGGTTGACCGACATCAGCAGGATCATGTCGAGCTTGTCGAGCACGTGCTCGAGCCACACGAGCGGCGTCGCCGGGTTGAATACGAGCCCCGGCTTGCAGCCGTGCTCGCGGATCAGGCCGATCGTGCGGTCGACGTGGTCGCTGGCCTCCGGGTGGAACGTGATGTAGGTGGCGCCCGCCTTGGCGAAGTCCGGAACGATGCGATCGACGGGCTTGACCATCAGGTGCACGTCGATCGGCGCCGTGATGCCGTGCTTGCGCAGCGCCTCGCAGACGAGCGGGCCGATGGTCAGGTTCGGCACGTAGTGGTTGTCCATCACGTCGAAATGGACGATGTCGGCACCGGCCGCGAGCACGTTGCGCACTTCCTCGCCGAGCCGCGCGAAGTCCGCCGAGAGGATCGAGGGCGCGATCCATGGAGCCTGGGGACCGGTCTGCTGCTGCTGGTGGGGGATGGTCATGTCTTGGTCCGTCCGTACGTACGTCACTTGATGCCGCGATGGTTCTTGATGGTCTCGTAGGCCTCGAGGATGCGCTGCGTGCGTTCGTGCGCCGCCGCCACCATCGACTCGGGCAGGCCCTGGGCGACCAGCTTGTCCGGATGGTTCTGGCTCATGAGCTTGCGGAACGCGCGCCGGACCTCGGCGTCCGTCGCCGAGGCGCCCACGCCGAGCACGTCGTACGCGTCGGCCAGTCGTGACGCCGTGGCGCCGGCCCCGGCGGACGGCCGGGGACCTTGACCGGCGCCGGCGTAAGCGCCGCGATGCATGCGCAGCATCGCCTCGAGCGAGGCGAATTCGAACGGCGAAATCCCGAGCGCGCGGCACATGCGCGTGAAGACCGCACGCGACCGGTCACCGAGGCCGTTGCCGTGCAGGGACGCCTCGAGCTGGATCTGGATGAACAGCCGGCGCAGGTTGGGCTGGTCGCCCGTGAGCCAGCGCAGGCGCTCGAGCGTGCCTTCGAGCGGGAAGTCCGCGCTCTTGCCGGCCGTGAACAGTTCGATGGCGCGCAGGCGGTCGGCCTCGCTCAACGAGAAGCGGCCCATCGCGGCGCGGGCCGCGTCGATCTCCTGCTCCGTGACGCGCCCATCGCTCTTCGCGACGTGGCCCATGACCTGGAACGTCGCTTCGAAGAACGCGCGGCGCAGTTCGGCCGGGCTGCCGCGCCCGGTCTGCGCCCCGTCTGTGCCGATCGATCCGGCCCGCCGGCGCCCGAGTGCCCCGCCCGCGCTGCGCCGGGCCATGACGTCGAACTGGTGGCCGATCACGAAGCCGACGATCGCCCCGAGCAGCCCGCGCCCGACGATGTAGCCGAGGATCGCGCCGATGATCTTGCCGTACCAGCCTTCGAGCATGCCTACCGCGCAGGGCCACGCGTCCCCGGAGTCGTTACAATGCATCTTATCAGCACCGGCGGCCGCACCATGTCCACGCTCACGCCCGAATCCACTGCTCCCCGCTCCATGCCCAGTGGCGCGGCCTCGCCGCCGATGCACGAATCGCACGTGCAGGGCCTCACGCGCATCCACCAGGGCAAGGTTCGCGACATCTACGAGATCCCGAACGATCCGCGTCACATGCTGATCGTGACGACGGACCGACTGAGCGCGTTCGACGTCGTGCTGCCCGATCCGATCCCCGGCAAGGGCCGCGTGTTGACGAGCATCTCGAACTTCTGGTTTGCACGCACGGGGCACATCGTGCCGAACCACCTCGCCGCGCCGGACCAGCGCGACCTCGCGCGGATCGTGCCGAGCGCGAGTGACCGCGCGATGCTCGCCGACCGCACGATGGTCGTGCGCAAGCTCGAGGCGCTGCCCGTCGAGGCGGTCGTGCGCGGGTACCTGATCGGGTCGGGCTGGAAGGACTACCAGAGCACGGGCGAGATCTGCGGACTGCGGCTGCCCGCCGGCCTGCGCATGGCGGACCGGCTGCCCGAACCGATCTTCACGCCTTCGACGAAGGCGCCGAAGGGCCACCACGACGAGAACATCGGCTTCGACGAGATTGCACGGCTGATAGGCGCCGCGCTCGCGGGCAAGGTGCGCGACACCGCGATTGCGCTGTACCGCTACGCAGCCGAACACGCGCTCGCACGCGGCATCATCATCGCCGACACGAAGTTCGAGTTCGGCATCGACGCGGAACACGACGGCCGGCTCACACTTATCGACGAGGCGCTCACGCCGGACTCCTCGCGCTTCTGGCCGGTCGACACGTACGCGCCCGGGACGAGCCCGCCTTCGTTCGACAAGCAGTTCGTGCGCGACTATCTCGAGACGCTCGACTGGAACAAGACCGCGCCGGGACCGACGCTGCCGGCCGAGGTGATCCGGCGCACGAGCGAGAAGTACGAGGAAGCGCTGCGACGGCTGACGGCCTGATCGCGGTCATCCAACGGCCGGCGGCCTTGATCCCGCCCGGCATTTTCCGCGGCGGGACGCCGTAAACCCGTCCCTGGGGGCTCCGGCCGCGACATCCGTGTCGCGGACGGCCCGCCGCGAAAAATCCCGGACGTGCTCATCGGCCGCTGTCAGGTTGGTGCCGCGATCAGGCGTGCCGCCGTCCCCAGTCCGCGATCACGCGATGCAGTTCGCGCACGCCGTCGGTCAGCGCGGCCGGACCGGGCTGCAGGATGATCGACGACTTCACCTCGTGCAATTCGCCTTCGCGCACCGCCGGCACGTCCGCCCAACCCTCGCGTGATGCGACCGCCCGCGGCGAAAACTTCTTGCCGCACCAGGACCCGAAGATGACCTCCGGGCGGCGGCGCGCGGCCTCGAGGCCGTCGATGAGGATACGTTCCCTGCCGAGCGGGCGGACCGCGAGTTCCGGGAAGACGTCGTCGCCGCCAGCGATGCCGATCAGCTCCGACACCCAGCGGATGCAGGAGATCTGGGGATCGTCCCATTCCTCGAAGTAGACGCGCGGTCGTCGCGGCAAACGGCGCGCCGCCTGCGCGACCTGCCGCAGACCGGACTCCAGTTCGTCCGCCAGCCCGGACGCCCTCTCGTCGCAGCCGACGAGCCCGCCGATCGTGCGGATCGCGCGCAGGATCCCGGCGACGCTGCGCTGGTTGAACACGTGGACCTCGACGCCGCGCCGCACGAGCTCCGCCGCGATGTCGGCCTGCAGGTCGGAAAACCCAAGCACGAGATCAGGTTCGAGCGAGAGAATTCTGTCGAACTTCGCGCTCGTGAACGCCGACACGCGCGGCTTCTCCCGGCGCGCGCGAGGCGGCCGCACGGTGAAGCCCGAGATCCCGACGATGCGATGCTCTTCGCCGAGCAGGTACAGCGTCTCGGTCGTCTCCTCCGTCAGGCAGACGATGCGGCTCGGATACTTCGAAACGCTGGTGACGGACATGGTGTCGGGCCTCCTGCGACGCGACGACGAGAGCGCATTCTGCCCGCAAGGACACCGCGCTTGCCTGCCGTAATGGGCCGTGCAAGGCTAGCCGGGTCATCCGCACACGGACCCGCCTTGGCCGCGACGCCCCTGCTCCGCTCGCTGCACCTGCGCTTCGAGTACTGGCTGTTCGACCTGCCGGAGGAAGTCGTCGGCCGGGCCGCGCGGCTGGCGCTCGGGCCGCTGCGATATCTCTACGCGCTGGTGCGCGATTTCATCCGCGGCGACCTCGGCCTGCGCGCGATGGGGCTCGTGTACTCGTCGCTGTTCGCGCTCGTGCCGGTCATCGCAGTGTCGTTTTCGGTGCTGACGGCCTTCGGCTACCACCGCGAGCTCGAACCGGTGCTGTTCGAGTTCCTGCGCCCGCTCGGCGTCAAGGGGTACGAACTCACCGCGAGCATCATGCAGTTCGTCGAGAACGCGCAGACCACCGTCCTCGGCACCGTGGGCTTCGTGTTCCTGATCTACACCGTGATCATGATGATCCGGAAGATCGAGGACGCGCTGAACTTCACCTGGCACGTCGAGCGACCGCGCAGCCTCGCCAGGCGCGTCAGCGAGTACCTCGTGATCATGCTGACCGGGCCCGTGGTCGCCGTCGGGGCGCTCGTCCTGCTGACCAGGGTCGAGGCGAGCGACGTCATGGGACGGCTCTCCGGGCTCGCGGGCGGCGCGCCGGCCGAGGGGCAGTCGCACTTCGCGCCCTACCTGATGATCATCGCGCTGTTCTGGTTCATGTACTTCTACATGCCGAACACGCGCGTGAAGTGGCAGGCTGCACTGATCGGCGCGCTGTTCGGCGGCACGGTCTGGGTCACGGTCGGCGCCATCTTCGCGCGCGTCGCCGTGTATGCGACGCAGACCGCGGCCGTCTACGCAGGGTTCGCGATCGTGCTGCTGTTCCTGGTCTGGCTGCACCTGAGCTGGCTCATCATGCTGCTCGGCGGACAACTCTCGTTCTACTGGCAGCACCCGGAACACCTGCGCACCGGGCACGGCCAGATCCCGACCACGGCGATCCTGCGCGAGCGCATCGCGATGGGCGCGATGTACCTGATCGCCGAACGCTTTCTCGAAGGTAGCGAACGCTGGAAAGTCTCCGACCTGGCCGACCGCATGGACGTGCCGGCCTCCGTGCTCGACAGCGCACTCTGCAACCTCGAGGACCGCGGCCTCGTGCTGACTGCCGAAGACGACACCGTCGCGCCCGCGCGCGACCTCGCGACCATCACGCTCGCCGACATCCTCGACGCGGTCCGGCACGAGACGCCGGACCCGCGTCGCCCGGAACCGCAAGGGGTGGCTGTCGCGGACGCCGCGGCGCTCGCAGCGGACGCCGCGATGCGCGAGAGCATGTCCAGGAAGACGCTGCGAGACCTGGTCGGGTCCGATAGAACCGCACCGTAGGAACGCCTCCGACGTCGCTCGATGGCGACGGTTCCGGGGTCAACCTTCGCCGTCCCTCCGAGTCATTGTTGGGGTGTACTCGGCACAGACCGGGAGGCCCGACGTGAAGAATTGTCCGAAGTGCAGGGTGGAGTCCCGCAGCGATGCCGAGTGGTGCTGGCATTGCGGGTACTCGTACGAGGATGCGGACCAGAAACAGGCGCAGGCACGGGAGGAGCCGGAGCAGGCCGAGTCCGATCCCCCGGTGGCGGATGGCGGATAGGAGTCCCCTGGGCGTCCCTATCCCTATCACTCGCCCGCGATCGTCATTTGCTCGATCAGGATCGAGCCGGTGCGAATGCCACCGCGGAAATCGATGTCGGCGCCAACGTCGACCACGCGCCGGTACATGTCCTTGAGGTTGCCCGCAATGGTCACTTCGTGCACCGGATACTGGACCTGGCCCCCTTCCACCCAGAACCCCGCGGCGCCGCGCGAATAATCCCCCGTCACGCCGTTGACACCCTGCCCCATCAGTTCGGTGACCATGAGGCCGCGGCCCATCAGGGCGAGCATGTCGTCGAACGAGCGTCCCCGCCCATGCACCAGCAGGTTGTGCGTGCCGCCGGCATTGCCGGTGGTGCGCAGCCCGAGCTTGCGCGCCGAGTACGTGCTGAGCACGTACCCGAGCAGGACGCCGCCCTCGACCAGTTCGCGGTCCCGCGTCGCGACACCTTCGTGATCGAACGGTGCACTCGCGAGCGCGCGGGACAGGTGCGGCCGCTCCGACAACGCGAACCAGTCCGGAAACACCTGCTGCCCCGCTGCGTCGAGCAGGAACGAGGCACGCCGGTACTGGCTGCCGCCGCGGATTGCACCGACGAAATGGCTGATGAGCCCGCGCGCGGTATCCGGCACGTAGAGCACGGGCGCCTTTTGCGTGTGCAGCTTGCGCGCATTGAGCCTGCGCACGGCGCGTTCGCCTGCACGCCGGCCCACGCTCTCCGCCGTCTCCAGTTCGCGCCAGTCGCGCACCGTGCTGTACCAGTAGTCGCGCTCCATCTGCTCGCCCTCGGAGCCGAGCACGGAGCAGCTGACGCTGTGCACGGTGCCGGGATACGCCGCGAGGAAGCCGAGCGAGTTCCCGTACGCGCGCACACCGCGGTGCGTGCTGACGGCAGCCCCCTCGGAATTCGTGATGCGCCTGGAGTCGACCGCCATCGCCGCCGCCTCGCACGCGATGGCCATTTCCCGGGCTGCCTCGGGCGAGACGTCCCAGGGGTGCGAAAGGTCGAGGTTGGGAATTTCGCGCGCCAGGTCCTGAGGATCGGGCAACCCGGCGCAGGGGTCCTCGGACGTGTACTTCGCGATCGTGCAGGCCTTCAGCACGGTTTCGCGCAGCGCCGCGCCGCGCAGGTCCGCCGTGCTCGCGCTGCCCTTGCGCGTGCCGAA
>DASSJN010000069.1:0-22614 GCA_035691185.1 Steroidobacteraceae bacterium | reverse complement strand
GTTGGTGGCGGCGCGGCCCCAGCTGCCGCCCTCCTGGCTCTGCGTGAGGACCTCGAGGTTGTCCATCAGCGCGCCCATCCACGGCTCCATCTTCTCTTCCTCTGTGCCGGGCAGGAAGCCGATGTCCTCGCCGAGCGGGATGGTCACGCGCGTCATGATGATCTCGGTGTAGCGGTTCGTCTCGAGCGCCTGCGACAGCCCGGCGGCCAGCGTGAGCAGCGTCTTGCCGGTGCCGGCCGGACCGAGGATCGTGACGAAGTCGATGTCCGGGTCGAGCAGCAGGTTCATCGCGAAGTTCTGCTCGCGGTTGCGCGCGCTGATGCCCCAGACGCCGTGGCGTTCGCTGCGGTAGTCGCGCGCGAGTTCGATGACCGCGGACTCGCCCTGGATCGAGCGCACGACGGCCTCGAGCCCGTGCTCGCCGGCCTGGTACACGAACTGGTTCGGCGCCCAGTTCGCGACGAGCTTGCCGCGCACGCGATAGAACGTGCGACCGCCGTTCTCGTGCCAGGACTCGAGCTTGCGACCTGCCTTGTCCCAGAAATTCGCGGGCAGCTCCTCGACGCCGGTGTAGAGCAGGTCGGCGTCCTCGATCGTCTTGTCGCTGTTGTAGTCCTCGGCGTGCACGCCGATGATCGCGGCCTTGATGCGGAGGTTGATGTCCTTCGAGACGAGCGTGACCTTCGCGTCCGGTTCCTGCTGCTGCAACGCGAGCGTCTGCGCGAGGATCGCGTTGTCGGCGCCGTGACCGGGGAGGTTCGCGGGCAGGCCGCTCGAGAGCAGCCGGGTCTGGAAGAACAGCCGGCCGCTCGGGGGCTTCTTGCCGGTGGGGGCGTACTTGGCCGAAGGCAACTCGAGCCCGCGGTCGATCTCCGACTTGTCGGCGCTGGCCATCAGCTCGTCGAGGAAGCGACTCACCTGTCGCACGTTGCGAGCCGCCTCGGACACGCCTTTCTTGCCGGCGTCGAGTTCCTCCAGGACCGTCATCGGAATGAAGATGTCGTGTTCCTCGAACCGGAAGATGGCCGAGGGGTCGTGCATCATGACGTTGGTGTCGAGGACGAAGACCCTGCGGGGTTCGGCGGGCTTCCTGCGGTTGGCCAATGACTGCTCCGGTGGATGGCGGGCGGGTAGGGGACTGAACGGACGGGCGGGTGTCGCCGGCTCAGAGGGCCGATGCGGCCGCGAGCACTTCCTCGGCGTGGCCGGGCACCTTCACCTTGCGCCACTCGCGGCGCAGGACCCCCTTGCCGTCGATCAGGAAGGTGCTGCGTTCGACGCCCATGTACTTCTTGCCGTACATGCTCTTCTCTTTCCAGACGTCGAACAGCCGGCAGACGGCCTTGTCCTCGTCGCTCAGCAGTTCGAACGGGAAACCGTACCTGGCCTTGAACTTCTCGTGCGACGCGACGCTGTCGGGGGAGACCCCGACGATCGTCACGCCCGCCTTTCTGAACCTCGGGTACAGGTCGCGGAAGGCCTCGCCTTCCCGGGTGCAGCCCGAAGTCGCGTCCTTCGGGTAGAAGTAGACGACGAGGCTCGTGCCTGCGGCTTCGGCGAGCTTCCACTGCGTGGCGCCGGTGGCAGGCAACGCGAAAGCGGGAACCTTGCGGTCCAGGGCGACGGTCTTATCGGCCATGTGATCGGTGTTTCAGGACTTGAGGGGTTCGAGGATGGCGTCGAGGTTCATGTGATCGCAGAGATCCATGAATTCTTCGCGCAGCGCCGCGATGTGGACCCGCGTCGGCACGTGCACGACCATGTAGACGGAGAACATCGGCGCGCCCGTGTGCGCGGCGTTGTATGCGCGAGTCGTGATGTCGCCGATGTCGATGCCGCGCGACGAGAAAAACCCCGAGAGCGCGTTGAGCACGCCAGGCTGATCCAGGCAGACGACGTCGGCGGTGTAGGTGACCATGTCCGCGCGCGGCGCGCGCTGCTCGGTGCGACGCATCGTGATCGTGAGCCCGGACGATTCCCCGAGCTTGGCGAGCTCCGTCTCGAGCTTGGCGAGCGTGTGCCAGTTGCCGGCAACGAGCGCCAGCATCGCGAATTCGTTGCCCAGCGCCGTCATGCGGCTTTCGAGGATGTTGCCCCCGCAGTCGGCCACGACACGGGTCAGGTCGAAGACCAGGCCGGTGCGGTCGTTCCCCAGGGCGCAAATCGCGATCAGTTGCTTCATGGCTCGTCGAACTCAGTTTAGCGATGCACGGACTGCGCGGATACCGCGATTGTGCCTTGCTTCGCCGCTCCACGCTTCAGTAGCATGGGCGGCCGGCCGTGCGAGGTTCAGAACATGTCGAAGGGGAGTATCCCAGCGCTCGTCACGCCCATGCGCGCGGACGGTTCCGTCGATTTCGAGGCGTGGGACCGGCTCCTCGACTGGCACGTGGCCGAAGGCACCGACGCCGTGGTCGTCGGCGGCACCACCGGCGAATCCCCGACCCTGGAGATCGACGAACTCGAGCAACTCGTCCGTCGCGCCAAGTCCCGCGTGGGCAGGCACATGCCCGTGATCGCCGGCAGCGGGACGAATTCGACGGCCAAGAGCATCGAGCTGTCGCAGGCCCTGGCCGCGGCCGGGGCCGACGGCCTGCTCGTCGTCACGCCGTACTACAACAAACCTACCCAGGAAGGCCTGTTCCGCCACTTCACGGCGATCGCCGATGCAGTCGACGTGCCCGTGTTGCTCTACAACGTGCCGGGACGCACGGCCTGCGACCTGCTGCCCGAGACCGTCGTGCGACTGTCGAAGCACCCGCACATCGCCGGCATCAAGGAAGCGACGGGCGACCTTTCACGCGCGGAGTCGATCCTGCACGGGGCGCGACCGGGGTTCCAGCTGCTCAGCGGCGACGACCCGACGGCGGCCGAACTCATGAAGCGCGGCGCGTGCGGCGTGATCTCCGTCACGGCCAACGTCGCGCCGCGCGCCGTGCGCGACATGTGTGCAGCGGCACTGGCCGGTCAGCATGCGCAGGCGGCGGTCATCAACGAAAAACTGATGCCGCTGCACCTCGCGATGTTCGTCGAGGCGAACCCGATCCCGGTCAAGTGGGCCGTGGCCCGGCTCGGCCTGATCGGTCCCGCCATACGCCTGCCGCTCACGCCGCTCTCGGAGCGGCTTCAGGACGACATGCTGGCCGCGATGAAGGCGGCGGGCGTGACCGGCGTCTAGCCCGGCAGGCAGAGGACGTGTACGCTTCGCCCCCCGTCCGGAGAGGTGGCCGAGTGGTCGAAGGCGCTGGACTGGAATTCCAGTAATGTCCAAAAGGCATTCGTGGGTTCGAATCCCACCCTCTCCGCCACGTGCACCAGAACGCCCGCTTCAGCGGGCGTTCGCGCGTGTGTGGCCGCCACGATCTCTCGAGAATCAAGCGGTCCTCAGTTCGCGATTGCAGTCGGCGCAGACGTAGCGCGCGCCGGCCTGCGCCCGCCTGTGCTTCGCCGTCGTGATCAGGTGGCTCTGGCACTCGCAGCGGTATTCCCAACGACGCTGCACGCGCGCCCCCGTATTGCTCGTGTCGAAGCGGTGGCAGCGCGACGGCTCCACCTGGAAGACGTAGCGCATGACGGTCTGCCATTCGGGGCCGTGCGCCCGCGGCGGTGCCAACGTCAGCTCGTCCCGCGACGTACGGCGCGCCTGTTGCAGGTAACGCCACCAGACGACGATGTGTGCGAACTCGTGCGCGACGGTATCGCGCAGCATCGGCTCCGGATTCTCGCGCAACAGCACCTCGTTCAGCGCGATGCGGTGTTCGTTGCCGAAGGCCAGCCCCGCGGCGCGGCGCCGGTTGAACAACGTGTAGTCGACATTCGGGAAGTCCGGGTGAATGGCGGACACGAGTTGGTGGCATTCGGCGACCCTGGCCTCGAGCCGGGTCCGGAGGATCTCTAGCGACATTGTTCGTTCGTCTCCTCGCATGGACGTGCTCGCGGGGATCGATCAGCGCCCCGCGGCGTGACGCAAACTTTCGCGCAACGTCGCGCGTTCTGCGCAGGAAATGGAACCGCTTCGGAGCGCGGCGAACAGCACGTGCGGAACGGACTGGAACCGGAAGTTGTTCCATCACGACGACAAACGACGAGTCGGACGATGGCGACCGTCTCGGCCATGCGAACCGAGCAGCGCAGGCCGCCGGGCGGTGTAACCTTGCGGCGGTGAACCGAACCATGACATCGCGCGCCAGAGCGTTGCTGGCTTGCGTCACCCTTCTGCTCGCCGCCTGCGAGAAGCCGCCCGAACCGCCGTCCAGGGGCGAGTTCGCGGGCCCGACCATGGGTACGACGTACACCGTCACGGTGGTGGGCCTGCGTGCCGGGACTGCGGAAGCGCGCCGCGTCCGGGACTGCATCGACCACGTGCTCGCCCGGGTCGACCGGCACCTGTCTACGTATTCCTCGTCGAGCGAGATCACCGCGCTGAACCGGAATATGTCGAACGACTGGATCCCGGTCTCCGATGCATTGTTCGCCCTGCTCGCCGCGGCACACCGCGTCAGCGTCGAGACCGGCGGCGCGTTCGACGTCACCGTAGCCCCGCTCGTGCGGTTGTGGGGTTTCGGTCCGAACGGCCTGCACGACGCCGCGCCGGAAGAGCCGCCGTCGCCGGAATTCATCCACGACGCCACGGCGATGACGGGGTACACGTGGCTCGAGTTGCGCGCGATGCCCGCCAGGGCAGTACGCAAAGGTCGCACGCCGCTCGAAGTCGACGTCAACGGCATTGCGCCGGGCTACGCCGTCGACCGCATCAGCAGTTGCATCGCGCGCGCCGGCTTTCCGAACCACCTGGTCGAGATCGGCGGCGAGGTGCGGGCGGCCGGGAAGCGCGCCGACGGACAGCCGTGGCGGGTCGCGGTCGAGCGACCGATTGCGGGCGCGCGCGAGGCGTACCTCGGAGTGCGACTGAGCGACCTCGCGATTTCGACGTCGGGAAACTACCGCGACTTCCGGCGCCTGCCGGACGGGCGGACGATTTCGCACACGATCGATCCGCGCAGCGGTGAGGCGGTGCGGCATGCGCTGGCGTCGGTCACCGTCGTGCATGAGCGAGCCCAGTTGGCCGACGCATATGCCACCGCGCTCATGGTGCTGGGCCTCGACGAGGGTTACGCCCTCGCGCAGAGACTCGGGCTGCCTGCGTTGTTCCTGGAGCGCATCGGCCAGTCGCAGGAGTTCCGGGAGCGCGCCACGCCCGAATTCGAGTCGCTGAGAAGTCCCGCCGAGTAGGCTTCGCTATCATGCGCGGATGGTGGATCCGCTGACGAGGCTACGGCGGCGACCGTTCATGGCGCCGTTGCTGTTCCCGCTGCTCGCGCTGCTGATGGCCGCGGCGGGCGTGTATTGGCTCGGTACCTGGGCCAGAACCACGGTCGTCGTGCTCGTGCGGCACGCCGAGGCAGGGGAGAGCGCGTCCGGCGATCCGGACTTGAGCCCCGCCGGCGAAGCACGCGTGGCGCGGCTCGGCACGTTGCTCGACGACCTGCTGGTCGACCGCAAGGTCGACTTCCTATACGCGGCAGACACGCGCCGATCGCAGCAGACGGCCGCGCCCGTCGCGAACCAGTTCAAGCTGCCGATCAACGTGCTCGCGAGCAGCGACTGGTCCGGCCTGGCGTCGCGGATCCGGCGCGAGCACCGCGGCAAGACGCTGGTCGTAGTCGGATATGCGACGACACTGCCCGGTGTGATCAACCAGTTGAGCGGTCAGGAACTCGCGATGCGCGACGACGAATTCGACGCGATGTACGTCGTGATCATGCCGAGCCCGGGCGAGACTCGCCTGCTGAGGCTCCGCTACGGCCCGCCGAGCGCCATCCCCGAAGCTCGATAGAACATCATAGTTGTCTTGTAAATAACTGACCTAAAACATATTTATTTCGGCCCTGCGCCGGCCTCCAGCGCGCGCTTCACGAACGCCTCGTGTTCCGCGATGCGCAGGTCCGCCAGCACGGAATCCTTGATCCTGCCGTCGGCGCCGATCAGGTATGTGCCACGCCGGACGCCGAATCCGAGCGGCCCATCGACGTCATAGGCCTTGACGGCCTTCTTGTCCGGATCCGCCAGCAACGGAAAGTTGAGCCCGTGTTTCGCGGCGAAGCGCTGGTGCGACTCCGCATCCTGCGGGCTCACCCCGACGACGCGCAGTCGGGCCGCAACCAGATCCTTCTGCAGGTCACGGAAGCTGCAGGCTTCCTTGGTGCAGCCCGGCGTGAAGTCGGCCGGGTAGAAATACAGGATCAGCGGCCCGTCCTTGAGCAGCGACTTGAGCGTATGGCGCTTGCCGTCCTGGTCCTCGAGGTCGAACTCGGGGGCCTGCGTGCCGTTCTTGAGCATGGGTCATTCCTTTCTGGTGACGCTGGCGATCGAGCCTGAGTAATCGATTTCCATGACGCGATAGCTCGCGTCGTGCATGCCGCAGCGCTGGTAGGTGCGCTGCGCCCTTGCATTGTCCGACTCGACGTAGAGCCGCAGCCCGCAGACGTCCGGTGTGGAGCGGACGAGCGCATCGACGTGGTCGTACATGGCCTTGAACACGCCCCGGCGGCGGGCCTCGGGCACGACGTACACGCTCTGGAACCACCAGAACTGCCCATTGCGCCAGTCGCTCCACTCGTAGGTGACCATGAGCTGGCCGAGCGGGGCGCCGGTGTCGTCTTCGGCGATGAAGTATCGCCCGTGGGCCGGGTTTTCCAGGACAGCGTTCACGCCGCGACGGGTCGTCTGCGGGTCGAGCGTCCTGTGCTCGGTCTCGAGCGCCATCGCCTCGTTGCCGCGAGCGAGAAACTCGAGGTCGCCCGGGCCTGCATCGCGCACGCGGATATCCGTCGTCATCTGCGCATGATAGCCGTCGCGGCGAGCTCGCGCCGCCCCCCGGGCCGCTCCACGGCCGTACCGAACTGCAGGCGCCTGCAACCCAAGCTCGAACTTGCTTGCTGCGCTGCGATAAGTGCAGTGTACGAGCAAACGATACCGACGCTTCGACGACCCTGCGGTGCCGAATTTCTTTTGCGCGACGAGCGCCGCAAACACGGGTGTTCTGGCCGAAGGCCGTCAACAGGAGGCAAGAAAAATGCTAGGAAAGGCAAGTATCGCGATCGCGACCGGCGTTCTGATCATCAGTGGCGGCGGCTCCGTGGGCGGCGGAAGCGCCGTTGCGCAAGAGCCGGGCTTCCGGTGCACCGAGGCCACGATACGAGGCACGTACGGAGGCCAGATGCAGGGCACGAATCCCGCGCCGGGCGGCGGAACCCAGACTGTCATCGGAGTGATCGTCAGGACCTACGATGGGGCTGGCGGCTTCACGCAGGTCGACAACATCAAGGGCTCCGTCACCGGGATCGTGCCCGACCGGCCGGGATCCGGAACGTATCAGGTCAATGCCGATTGCTCCGGTATCACGTTGTTTCAGCCAGGGCCGGGCATCACGCTCGAAGAGCGGATCGTGATCGTCGATCATGGGAACGAAATCCGTACGATCGTCAGCAGCCCACTGGCGGTGATGGCCAGTTCGGTGCAGAAGAGAATCGACCATCGCTGACATCAGTCGAAGCGCCGCCACCGGGCGGTTCCTGCGCTGAAGCCACCATGGAGACTGGGACGTCGGCCAGGCGCGGGAACCGTCCGCAGCAGCGAAGAGACGGACTAGGCCCGCCATGGGCCTTCCCGTGCCGTCTGATCGACCGACTCGACCGTGCTAGACTTTCGACTGCTACGAGCAGTGGCGTGCGTAAGCTGCGGATCGGAGGGCAATCCCGTGGTTGCTACCTCGATGACCCGCGCCTACAATGCGCGCCCTCGTGTGGGGCGGTAGCTCAGCTGGGAGAGCGTCGCGTTCGCAATGCGAAGGTCGAGGGTTCGATCCCCTTCCGCTCCACCATCTTCCTTGCTGGGCCCTCCCGCACGTCGCACGCCCCGGTAGCTCAGTGGATAGAGCAACCGCCTCCTAAGCGGTAGGTCGTCGGTTCGACTCCGGCCCGGGGCGCCACGTAGCGACGAACGCTGTTTTTCTCGACGCTCGCTGCCTGCGATAGGATGCTCATACGGGTACCGCGCATGCGAGCGACCACTGCACTGCTGGGCACGCTGTTGGCCGTCGTCCTGCCGGCAGTGGCAGAGGATGAGACCGCGTTCGCGGCCGCGCGACAGGCGCTCCTGCGTGAGATCGAAAGCGACGTCCGCGAAACGGCCGACTTCCTCAACCGGCGCCAACTCGACGACCGCGTCATGGCCGCGTTGGCGGCGGTGCCGCGTCACGAGTTCATACGCCGCGAGGATCGCGATTTCGCCTACGAGAACCGGCCGCTGCCGATCGGTTTCGGGCAGACTATTTCGCAGCCGTACATCGTGGCTGTCATGAGCGATCTGGTCGAGCCTGCCCCGGGCTGCCGGGCGCTCGAGGTCGGCACCGGCTCCGGTTACCAGGCCGCCGTCCTGAGCCGCCTGTGTGCGCAGGTCTACACCCTCGAAATCGTCGAACCGCTCGGCCGCCAGGCCCGCGAGCGGCTCGCACGCCTGGGGTACGACAACGTCGCGGTGCGGATCGGCGACGGTTACTACGGCTGGCCCGACGTGGCGCCGTTCGACGTGATCGTCGTCACCGCCGTGGCCGGGCACGTGCCTCCGCCGCTCCTGAAGCAGCTCAAGCCGGGTGGCCGCATGGTCCTGCCGGTCGGCACGCGCTTCACGACGCAACAGCTGGTGCTGGTGACCAAGCGCGCCGATGGGCGTGTCACGACGCGGCAGATGCTGCCTGTCGCATTCGTCCCGCTCACCGGCGGACATGACTGACGCCGCGCTGCGCCCGCCGATCGTCTCCGTCGCGCTGCTCTCGTTTGCGACGCTCGCCACCGAGATCCTGCTCACGCGCCTGTTCGCGGTGGTGCATTGGCACCATTTCGCGTACATGATCATCAGCCTCGCGCTGCTCGGCTTCGGCGCAAGCGGGACCTTCCTGGCTCTGGTACACCGCCGCCTGCTGCGGCGGTTCGCGGCGAGCTACCTCGGCAACACGCTGGCGTTCGCTGCCTGCGTAATCGCCAGTCCGCTGCTCGCCCGGGCGATGCCGTTCCAGGCCGAAGCCCTGCTCTGGGACCCCCGGCAGCCGCTGTGGCTGGTGCTCGTGTTCCTGCTGCTGTCGATGCCGTTCTTCTTCGCCGCCAACGCCATCGGCCTCGCGCTCATCCTGCACCGGGACCGTGTCGGCCGCGTCTACGCCGCCGACCTGGTCGGTGCGGGCCTCGGCAGCCTCGCCGTGCTGGCGGCGTTGTACGGACTCTGGCCCGAGGAGGTACTGCGCGCCATCGCAGCGGCCGGACTGCTGGCAGTGTGTGTGGGCGCACTGGAGCTGCGGGCGCGGCGGTCCGCGTGGATCGGTGCCGCTGCGGTCGCGCTCGTCGCCGTGCTCGCGCTCCCGGCGACATGGCTTCGGTTCGAGCCCGGTCCGTACAAGGCGCTCAGCCAGGCGCTGCTCGTTGCGGGGACGCGGGTCGTCGTGGAGCGGTCGAGCCCCCTCGGACACATCAGCGTGATCGAAAGCCGGCGCGTACCGTTACGCGTGGCGCCCGGCATGAGCCTCGGCGCGACGAGCGAGCCGCCGCCACAGCTCGGCATCTTCACCGACGGTGACAATCTGCAGCCCGTGACGGCGGCGAGCAAAGACCCGACCTCGCTGGCGTTCCTGGCGCAGACCACGTCCGCGCTCGCTTATCTCGTTGCGACACCGCGTACGGTGCTGGTGCTGGGCGCGGGCGGCGGCCTGGAAATCCTGCGCGCCAGACGCCTCGGCGCCCGGCAGGTCGACGCGGTCGAAATCAACCCCCAGGTCGCCGCGCTGCTGCGGACGGAGTTTCGCGACTACACCGGCGGATTGCTCGATGACCCAGCCGTGGCACTGCACGTCGGGGACCCGCGCGGTTTCCTGGCGGCGCGGGAGCGCCGCTACGACCTCGTCCAGATGTCGCTCACGGGCGGCGGCGGAGGAGGTGGACTGGGAGGCCTCAACGAGGACTACCTGCATACCGTCGAAGCGTTCCGACTCTATCTCCGGCATCTCGAACCGGACGGGTTTCTCTCGATCACACGCTGGGCCCAGGTTCCCCCGCGGGACACGCTCAAGCTGGTGGCGACGTTACTCGCAGCGCTCGAGGCGGACGGTGTGACGGACGCAGCTCGCCGCCTGGTGTTGATTCGCGGCTGGCAGACGACGACGTTGCTCGTGAAGAACGGCGCCGTGACGCCGCAGGAGGTGCAGCTCATCCGCGCGACCTGCGACGAACTCTCCTTTGATGTCGCCTGGTTCCCCGGCATCCAGCCCGCAGAGGTCAACGTCTACAACGAGTTGCCGGAGCCGTGGTACTACGACGGCGTGCGCGCGCTGCTCGGCGAGGGGCGGGACGGCTTCATCGCGAGCTACGGCTACGATATCCGGCCCGCGACCGACGACAGGCCGTACTTCCAGAACTTCTTCCGCTGGCGCGTGCTCGCGGAGGCGTGGCACGCCAAGGGCCGCGGCGGCATGGCACTGCTCGAAGCCGGCTACCTGCTGCTCGCCGGTACACTGGTCCTGGCGCTGCTGGCGGGGTTGGTCCTGATCCTGCTGCCGCTGGCGCTGTACGCGCCACTGGCGCAGACCAGCCGGGCGCTGCGGTGGCAGGTGTTCACTTACTTTACGGCGATCGGGCTCGCCTTCCTGTTCGTGGAGATCGCGTTCCTGCAGAAGCTCGTGCTGCTCGTGCACCACCCGACCGTCGCGTTCGCGCTGGTGCTCGCGACGTGCCTGATCGCGGCCGGCGCCGGCAGCGCATGGTCGAGTCGCATCCAGCGGACTCGTGCGCGTCGCGCGCTGTTCGTCGCAGTCGTCGCCGTCGTACTGCTTGGGGTGACGCTGAACGTGGTCTTCGACGCGCTGATGGTCCGCCTGGCCGATGCGCCGACGGTGTCGAGAGTACTGAGCGGTGCGGGACTGCTGGCACCGCTGGCCTTCTGCATGGGAATGCCGTTCCCACTGGCGCTGCGCGCAATCGACCCGCCCCTCGTGCCGTGGGCGTGGGGCATCAACGGCTGCGCCTCGGTCGTGAGTGCAGTGCTGGCGACGCTGCTCGCGGTCGAAGTGGGCTTCAGCGTCGTGCTGTGGATCGCGCTCGGGCTTTACATCATCGCCTTTGCGGCCAGCAGCTTCACCGAGCGGGGGCCCACTTGTCAGACGTGACGGTGACCGGCGTGATGCGACTCGATTCTCCTGCACGGTGCGTCCGGGCGACGGCCTGCCTGTGGCTGGCAGCGTTGCTGGCGCCGGCGCCGACGGCGGCCGAGGCGAATTCCGTCGACCGGCCGCTCGAGGAAGTGCTCGTCACGGGTCAACACCCGGGACCCGGGCTCTGGAAAGTGACGCGCGCCGGCGACCCGGACGGGCACGTCCTCTGGGTGCTCGGCAACTACAGCCCATTGCCGAAAAAGCTCACCTGGCGACCGACCGAGATCGAGACGACGCTCCGCGCATCCCAGCAGGTGATCGCGCCGCCGTCGATCAGCGCGTCGGTCGGGCCGCTCGGCGGCATAACGCTGCTGCCGTCGCTGATCGGTGCGCGCAACAGCCCGAACGGCCGCCGCCTGGCGGAAATATTGCCGGGAGATCTCTACGCGAGGTGGTTGCCGCTCAAGCAGCGCTACCTCGGCAGCGACGGGGGCGTCGAACGCTGGCGCCCGATCTTTGCCGCGAACGCGTTGTACCAGGCGGCGCTCGCGCAACGCGGCCTAGTGCCGTACGCGGGCGTCTGGCCGCAGGTGGAGAAGCTTGCGCGGAAGGCGGGGGTGCCGGTGCACGATCCGCAACTCGAGATCGAGGTCCAGAAGCCCCGGGCTGCGATCAAGGATTTCAAGCGCATGCCGCTCGACGACGTCGAGTGCTTCGCGCGCACGCTGCAGCGGCTCGAAACCGACATGGACCTCATGCGCGACCGCGCGAACGCCTGGGCGGTGGGCGACGTCGCCCGCCTCCGGCGACTGGCCCCCGTCGAACGGGCGACCGCGTGCATCGGCGTCCTGCTCGAGTCGTCGCTCGTGCAGGAGCGTGGCTATGGCGACCTGATCGACCGTGCGCGGCTCGCGTGGCTGCAGGCCGTCGAGCGGGCCCACGAGCGCAACGTGTCGACGCTGGCCGTGATCTCGATCGACGAACTGCTCGAGCCGGATGGGCACTTCGCGCGACTGCGCGAGAAGGGCTTCGTAGTCGAGGAGCCGTGAGCGGCCACGAGGCGGGCGGCACCGACCGGTTCTGCGGTCAGAACTGGTCGGTTTACCCTGCGGCCGGCCCAAGTTCGCTAAACTAAAGGGCCCACTTTCTCGAATCTTTGTCGGGGCCCCGCCTTTCCGGGCTCCGCGGGACACATGACCCAGCCAAAACCGATGCTGACGGCCACGCCGCTGGCGGCCGGCAACGACGCCTACGTCGAGGCGATGTACGAGCGCTTCCTGACGCATCCCGAGTCGGTCGATGCACGGTGGCGCGAGTATTTCGCCAGCCTGAAGCCGACGGCGCGGGACGTTCCCCATGGGCCGCTGGTCGAGGAACTCGCACGTCGGGCCAAAGCGCCGCGGATGCCGGGCGCGACGTCTGCCGCGAGGCCGGCCGGCTCGCCGCCGACGAGTGACAGCGCCGCGGCCAAGCAGGGTGCCGTCTCGCGCATGATCCAGATCTACGCGAACCGGGGCCATCTGGTCGCGGACATCGATCCCCTCGGCCTCACGGTCCGCCCGACGCCGAAGGTGCTCACGCTGGATTACCTCGGCCTGACGGAGGCCGATTTCGAGACCGAGTTCCTGCCCGGCAGCCGCAACGAGGCGATCCGGCCGCGCCTCGCGCTGCGCGAGATCCTCGCGCAGCTCAAGCAGATCTACTGCGGGACGATCGGCGCCGAGTTCGCGCACGTCTCCGACGAGACCGAGCGCCTGTGGCTGCAGGATCGGTTTCAGGTCGGGCGACTGACCCAGCATTTCGGCCCCGAGCAGCGCAAGGAGATCCTCTGGCACCTGACGATGGCCGAGGGTCTCGAGCGTTACCTCGCGACGCGCTATCCGGCGCAGAAGCGCTTCTCGCTCGAAGGCGGCGACGCGCTGATTCCGCTGCTCGAGCAGGTGATCCAGTGCGGCGGCGTGCACGGCGTCGAGGATCTCGTGTTCGGCATGGCACATCGTGGCCGCCTGAACGTGCTCGTCAACGTGCTCGGCAAATCGCCCGAGGCGCTGTTCTCGGAGTTCGAGGGCAAATACGACCTCAAGGCGCTCAAGGGGTCCGGCGACGTCAAGTACCACAAGGGCTTCTCGTGCGACGTCCGCACGACGGCCGGCAACGTGCACGTCGCGCTCGCGTTCAATCCGTCGCACCTCGAGGTCGTCAACGCAGTCGTCGAAGGCTCGGTGCGCGCGCGCCAGGAACGGCGCGGCGACGCGCGCGGCGACAAAGTCGTGCCGGTGCTGATCCATGGCGACGCCGCCTTCGCCGGTCAAGGCGTCATCCAGGAAACGCTGCAGATGTCGCAGGCCCGCGCCTTCTACACGGGCGGCACCCTCCACGTCATCGTCAACAACCAGGTGGGCTTCACGACGCATGACCCGCGCGACACGCGCTCGACGCTCTACTGCAGCGACGTGGCGAAGATGATCGAGGCGCCGATCCTGCACGTGAACGGCGACGACCCCGAGGCCGTCGTGTTCGCGGCGCGTTTCGCGGTCGATTACCGCATGAAGTTCCACAAGGACGTCGTGATCGACCTGGTCTGCTATCGCCGGCTCGGCCACAACGAGGCCGACGAGCCCGCCGCGACGCAGCCGGTCATGTACGCCAACATCCGCAAGCGGCCCACCACGCGGCAGCTCTATGCGGAGAAGCTCGCAAACGACGGCGTGCTCACGCCCGCCGAGGCGGAGGCCATGGTCGAGCAGTACCGGCGCGGACTCGACGAAGGCACGCCGCAGGCGAAGAACGTCGTCGGCCTCGTCGGCAACAAGTACACGGTCGACTGGGGCAAGTTCCACGACGTCGACTGGTCCGAGGAGATCGCAACGGGTGTCGACGCAGCGACCCTCAAGGAACTCGCGACCAGAGTGACGACGTTCCCCGAAGGCTTCACGCTGCACCGCCAGGTGCAGAAGATCGTCGACGACCGGCGCAGGATGGCGGCCGGCCAGCAGATGGTCGACTGGGGTTTCGCCGAAATGCTCGCCTACGCCTCGCTCCTCGAGCAAGGCTACGAGGTGCGTCTCACCGGACAGGACAGTGGACGCGGCACCTTCTTCCATCGGCACGCGGTCGGCCACGACCAGAACACCGGGGCGACCTACGTGCCCCTGAAGCACATCAAGCCCGGCCAGCCGCGCTTCCGCATCACCGACTCGCTGCTGTCCGAGGAAGCCGTGCTCGGCTTCGAATACGGGTATTCGATCACCGACCCCAACTGCCTCGTGATCTGGGAAGGCCAGTTCGGCGATTTCGCGAACGGCGCCCAGGTCATCATCGACCAGTTCATATCCTCGGGCGAGACCAAGTGGGGCCGGATCTGCGGTCTCACGCTGTTCCTGCCGCATGGTTACGAGGGGCAGGGCCCCGAACACTCCTCGGCACGCCTCGAGCGTTTCCTGCAGCTCTGCGCGGAGAACAACATGTCGGTCTGCGTGCCGTCGACGCCCGCCCAGATGTTCCACATGCTGCGACGGCAGATGGTGCGCTCGTTCCGCAAGCCGCTCGTCGTGATGACGCCGAAGAGCCTGCTGCGACACAAGCTCTCGGTCTCGGCGTTCGAAGACCTCACGCACGGCTCGTTCCACGAGGTGATCGGCGAGGTCGACGACCTGCCGGCCACGGACGTCGACCGCGTCGTGTTCTGCTCGGGCAAGGTGTACTTCGACCTGCTCGAACAGAGACGCGCGGCCGAGGTGCGCAACGTCGCGATCGTGCGCATCGAGCAGCTCTATCCGTTCCCGGCCGAGGACTTCGCGATCGCGCTCGCCCGTTACCCGAACGCGCGCGAAATCGTCTGGTGCCAGGAGGAGCCGCAGAACCAGGGCGCCTGGTACCAGGTCCGTCACCGGCTGCAGGAGCCGCTCAAGGGCCACCAGGAGCTGCTGTACTCCGGTCGCCGGCCCGCGGCCGCGCCGGCCACGGGCATCATGCAGATGCACGTATTGGAGCAGCGCGGGCTCGTCTCGGCGGCGCTGACCGCCTCCACGCAAGAACAGACGGCGCGCTCGACGAATCGCCTGCGCGCCACCGGAAGCAGCAGGAAGAAGTCATGAGCACCATCGAAGTCCGGGTTCCACAACTGCCCGAGTCCGTCGCCGACGCGACGCTCGTCGCCTGGCGCAAGCAGCCCGGGGAGACCGTGAGCCGAGACGAGAACCTCGTCGACCTCGAGACCGACAAGGTGGTGCTGGAGGTGCCGGCCCCCGCCACGGGCGTGCTCAAGGAACTGAAGGTCGAGAACGGCGCCACGGTCACGGGCGGCCAGCTCCTCGCGATCATCGAGGAGGGCGCCGCCGCGGCCACGTCTCCCGCTCCTGCGGGAGAGGTGAGGACCCAGGGGGACAAGCTCGCGCCGTCGGTGCGCCGCCTGGTCGAGGAGCACAAGTTGGAACCGTCCAGCATCGCGGGCTCCGGGCGCGACGGGCGCATCACCAAGGGCGACGTGCTGACGCACCTGGCCGACAAGGACCGCAGGGCCGGTGCGGGCATCACCGCTGAAACGGACGAGGTGGTCGCGAAGGGCGAGCGCGGCGAGCGACGCGTGCCGATGACGCGGCTGCGTGCGCGCATCGCCGAGCGTCTCGTGCAGGCGCAGTCGACCGCCGCCATGCTGACCACGTTCAACGAGGTCGACCTCAAGGCCGTCAACGAGCTGCGCGCGAAGTACAAGGAGCGTTTCGAGAAGGAGCACGGCGCGCGGCTCGGCTTCATGTCGTTCTTCGTCAAAGCCTGCGTGGAGGCGCTGAAGCGCTTCCCGGTCGTCAACGCGTCGGTCGACGGCAACGACATCGTGTACCACGAGTTCTACGACGTCGGCGTCGCCGTCTCGACCGACCGGGGCCTGATCGTGCCCGTGCTGCGCGACGCCGACGCGATGACGTTCGGCGAGATCGAGAAATCCGTGGTGGGATATGCGACGCGCGCCCGCGAAGGTTCCCTCACGCTCGAGGAGCTGACCGGCGGCACGTTCACGATCACCAACGGCGGCGTGTTCGGCTCGCTGCTGTCGACGCCGATCCTGAACATGCCGCAGAGCGCGATCCTCGGCATGCACAAGATCCAGGAGCGCCCGGTCGTCGTCGATGGACAGGTCGTCGTACGGCCGATGATGTACCTCGCGCTGTCGTACGATCACCGGATCATCGATGGCAAGGAAGCGGTGCAGTTCCTCGTCGCCGTGAAGGAATCTCTGGAAGACCCCTCGCGGCTGCTGCTGCAAATCTGAAGAAGCGGATAGTGTCCAGTGTGTAGTGTCCAGTCGGAAGCCGACGCCGTCGGCGCGCGGCATCGCGGACTGACCGCTAGACACTATCCGCTAGACACTTGTCCCTACGGAGTGCGCAATGCCTGAAGCTTCCTCGTTCGACGTCATCGTGATCGGCGGTGGCCCGGCCGGTTACCCGTGCGCCATCCGTGCGGCGCAGAACAAGCTCAAGGTCGCCTGCATCGACGACTGGAAGAACTACGACGGCTCGCACGCGTTCGGCGGCACCTGCCTCAACGCGGGTTGCATCCCGTCGAAGGCGCTGCTCGAGTCGTCCGAGCTCTATCACCGCGCGCATGCGGAATTCGCCGCGCACGGCATCTCGGCGAGCGGCCTCGCGTTCGACGTCGCCACGATGCAGAAGCGCAAGGCGGCCATCGTCAAGGCCTCGACTCAGGGCATCATCGGGCTGTTCAAGGCCGCCGGCGTCACTGCGTTGCAAGGCCACGGCAAAATGCTGGCGGGCAACCGCGTCGAATACACCGCGCTCGACGGCAGTCGCCAGGAACTCGTCGCGAAGCACGTCGTGCTCGCCTCCGGATCGCGGCCGATGCCGCTCAAGAACGTGCCGTTCGACGGCAAGCAGGTCGTCGACTCCTGGGGTGCGCTCGAGTTCGACGCCGTGCCGAAACGTCTCGGCGTGATCGGCGCGGGCGTGATCGGCCTCGAACTCGGTAGCGTATGGCGCCGGCTCGGTGCCGAGGTCGTCGTGGTCGAGGCGATGGAGCAGTTCCTCTGGATGGCCGACCAGGCCGTCGCGAAGGAAGCGCTCAGGCACTTCAAGAAGCAGGGGCTCGACGTCCGGCTCGGCGCGAAGGTGAACGGGGCGGACGTCGGAAAGGGCGGGGTCACGCTCAAGTACACCGATGCCAGGGGCGAGCAGACCGTCAGCGTCGACAAGGTCGTCGTTGCCATCGGCCGCCGTCCGCACACCGAGAACCTGCTCGGCGAAGGCACCGGCGTGCAGCTGGACGAGCGCGGCTTCATCCAGGTCGACGACGAGTGCCGCACCGGCGCCGGCAACGTCTGGGCGATCGGCGACGTCGTGCGCGGCCCGATGCTTGCGCACAAGGGCAAGGAGGAGGGCGTCATGGTCGCCGACCTGATCGCCGGACTTCACTCCGAAGTCAATTACAAGGCCGTGCCGTCTGTGATCTACACCGCCCCTGAGATCGCCTGGGTCGGGCAGACCGAGGAGCAGGTCAAGGAGAGTGGTCGCGCATACAAGGTCGGCCAGTTCCCGTTCATGGCGAGCGGTCGCGCGCGGGCGATGGAAGCGCCGGCCGGCTTCTGCAAGGTCGTCGCGGCGAAGGACGACGACGAGATTCTCGGCGTGCACATCATCGGGCCGATGGCGGGCGAGCTGATCGCCGAAGCCGTGCTGGCGATGGAGTACTCGGCCAGCACCGAGGACCTGCAGCGCACGATGCATGCGCACCCGACGTTGAGCGAGGCGCTGCACGAGGCCGCGCTCAGCGCGGACAAGCGGGCGATCGACGTGCCGAACCGCTAGGAAGTGTCTAGTGTTCAGTGTCTAGCGGTTGGTCGGAGCGCGCACTGCGCAAGCTCCGGCGCGCGCCTTCCGACTAGACACTAGACACTATCCTTAGACACTTTTCTCACGCCCTCCGGCGTGAGCTGATCACGTTCGGCAGCGTCGAGAACCGGGTCAGCAGCCGGCTCAGCTCGTCGAGGCCGTGCACCTTCACGGTCACGTCCATCGTCGCGATGTTGTCGGCCGGATTGGTGTGGGTCGACATCGCCTGGATGCTGATGTGCTCGTCGGCCAGCACGCCGGAAATGTCGCGCACGAGGCCACGCCGGTCGAACGCTTCCACGCGCACGACGACCGGGAACGTCCGTTCCTCGGCCGGCCGGCCCCAGTCGACCGCGAGCACGCGCTGCGGGTTCTGTTCGCGCAGGCGCAGCAGGTTGGCGCAGCTCGCGCGGTGGATGCTCACGCCTCGCCCGACCGTGATGTAACCGAGGATCTCCTCGGGCGGCACCGGGCGGCAGCAGCGCGCGATCGTGCTGAGCAGGTCGCCGACGCCGTCGACGATCATGCCCGGTGAGTCGCCGGCGACGCTCGGCTTGTGCAGCCTGGGCCCCCTCGGTGTCTCCTGGTCGTGCAGCCGTCGGTGGACCACGCCCGCGACCTGGGCGAGCGTGAACTCGCCCTCACCGAGCCCCTGATAGAGCGCGTCGGCATTCTCCAGCCCCAGGTCCGCCAGGATCTCGGGCAGTGGCGGTGCACGCACCCCGAGCCGGTCGAGTTCGCGCTCGAGCATCTGCTTGCCCTGCTCGCGGTTCTGCGATTCGTCCTGCTTGCGGAACCATGCGCGCACCTTGGCGCGGTTGCGCGGCGAGGCGAGGAAGCCGAGTTGCGGCACGAGCCAGTCGCGGCTCGGGTGCGGATGCTTGGCGGGGATGATCTCGACCGTGTCGCCGTTCGACAGCTTGTAGTCCAGCGTGACCATGCGCCCGTTGACGCGCGCGCCGCGGCAGCGATGGCCGAGGTTGGTGTGCACCTGGTAGGCGAAGTCGAGCGGCGTGGCGCCTTTCGGCATGTCGACGACCTCGCCCTTCGGGCTCAGTGCATAGACACGGTCTTCGAACACCTCCGCCTGCAGGCCCGCGAGCAGGTCGGGCTCGGCACCCTCGCGCTGCGACGGCTCCAGCAGCTGCCTCAGCCAGACGATCTTCTGCTGGAAACTCGCCTCGACCTTGCGGCCCTCCTTGTACTGCCAGTGCGCGGCCACCCCGAGTTCGGCGTGGTCGTGCATTTCCCGCGTACGGATCTGCACTTCGAGCGGCAGCTTGCCGGGACCGATGACGGCGGTGTGCAGCGAGCGATAGTTGTTGTCCTTCGGCGTGGCGATGTAGTCGTCGAATTCGCCGGGGATGTACGGCCAGAGCCCGTGCACCACGCCGAGGGCGGCGTAGCACTCCGCGATCGTGTCGACCATGACGCGCACGGCGAGCACGTCCATGACCTGCTCGAACCTGAGCGACTTGCGCTGCATCTTGCGCCAGATGCTGTAGATGTGTTTCGGGCGCCCCGTGATCTCGCCCCGTATCCCGAGCTGGTCGAGCTCGCGGCCGAGTTCGCGCTTGACGTCCTCGATGTATTGCTCGCGCTCGGCGCGCTTGGCCTTGAGCCAGCCTGCGATGCGCTTGTACTCCTCGGGCTGGCTGAAGCGGAACGCGAGGTCCTCGAGCTCCCACTTGAGCTGCCAGATTCCCAGGCGACTGGCGAGCGGGGCATAGATTTCCTGGGTCTCGAGCGCGGCACGTCGCTGCTCGGCCTCCGGTCGCGACTTGATGCCGCGCAGGCGGATGAGCTGCAGCGCCAGCCGGATCAGCACCAGGCGCACATCGGAGGCGAGCGCGAGCAGCAGCTTGCGCAAGCCCTCGGCCTGCTCCGGCTTCAGCGGCTGGCCCGGGTTCCAGTCGGCCGGGATGCCGCTGTCGCCGACTCTCTCCAGTTCGGTCGCGAGCCGTACGGCAGCCTCGCCGAAAGCGGGCAGCGCCGCTTCCGCCTCGAGCAACCGGCCGTGGAGCAGGGGCACGAGCAGGCCCGCGAGCAGCACGTCGTCGTCGGCCTGCAGCGACGCCATGACCGCCAGCAACTCGAGGCTTCGGGCGGTGTGCTCGTCCTGCGGGCGTGCAGCCACCACGTCGAGCGCCGACCGCACGCGCGGCGAGAGCGAGCGAAGGTCGATTTCGGCGGGCTTCACGGCTCGGGCAGGTTCCGGTCGGGCGGCAGGCGAATCTGATGCGCCCGCGTCAAAGACGCTATCATACGGCGACGTGTTTCCCGGCTGCGTGCCAGGTGGTTATTTGCCGAGAATCAACCGCGGCGGAAGGCGCTGGACGCTCGCATCGGGCGGTCCCCGGATCGCCGGCGAAGCGGTTCGCATCCTCGGCATCGATCCGGGCTCCCAGGCGACCGGCTTCGGCATCGTCGACTGGTGCGACGGGGTCGCCCGCTACGTCGCCAGCGGCGCGATCCGGACCAGCGGCGGTGAGTTCCCGCCGCGCCTGCGGCAGATCTTCGACGGCGTGCTCGAGCTGGTCCGTGAATACCGGCCGCGCGAGGTCGCGATCGAACGCGTGTTCATGCACCGCAATGCCGACAGCGCGCTCAAGCTCGGGCAGGCCCGCGGTGCGGCGATCTGCGCGGTGTTTTCGGCGAGTTCGACGGTGTACGAATACGCGCCGCGCGAGGTGAAGCTCGCCATCGTCGGACAGGGCGGCGCGCAGAAGGACCAGGTGCAGTTGATGGTGCGTAACCTGCTGCGACTGCAGGGCGAGCTCGGCCCGGACGCGGCCGATGCCATCGGCCTGGCGCTGTGCCATGCCTACTCGCGCAGTGCGCGCCAGGCGATCGACGCGGCCGACGCCCTGCAGGGGGCGCGTCCTTGATCGGCTTCCTGCGCGGCAAGCTCGCCGCCAAGCACCCGCCGGCGCTGCTGCTCGACGTGAACGGCGTGGGCTACGAGGTCGAGGCGCCGATGTCGACGTTCTACGGCCTGCCTGGCGTGGGCAGCGAAGTCGGCCTCTTCACGCATCTCGTCGTGCGCGAGGACGCACACGTGCTGTTCGGCTTCGGCACCGAGCGCGAGCGCAGCCTGTTCCGCGAGTTGATCAAAGTCTCGGGCGTGGGTCCGCGCATTGCGCTCGGCATCCTCTCGGGCGCCAGCGTCGACGAGTTCCACCGGTGCGTGGACGCGCAGGATACCGCCGCGCTCACGCGCATCCCCGGCATCGGCCGCAAGACGGCCGAGCGCCTGATCGTCGAGATGCGCGACCGGCTCGAGGCGCTGGCGCGCGGCACGCCGTTCGAGGTCAAGGGGCCGGTCGGCGCGGGTGGGCAGGCCGCACCGAGCCCGCAGGCCGAGGCGTTCAGCGCGCTCGTGGCGCTCGGCTACAAGCCGCCCGAGGTCACGCGGCTGCTGCAGAAAGTCGACCCGTCCGTGACCACCACCGAAGAACTGATCCGCCACGCGCTGCGCGCGGCGAGCACCTGAGGCGATCGTGTCGAGACAGGACGGCAAGGTGACGATCGAGCCCGACCGCGTGATCTCGACGGGCGTCCAGCGTGACGAGGAAGTCTACGACCGTGCGGTGCGGCCGAAGACGCTCGCCGATTACGTCGGCCAGCCTGCGATGAAGGCACAGATGGAGATCTTCATCGCGGCCGCGCGCAACCGCGGCGAGGCGCTCGACCACACACTGATCTTCGGCCCGCCCGGGCTCGGCAAGACGACCCTCGCGCACGTGATCGCGAACGAACTCGGCGTCGGCTTCAAGCAGACCTCGGGGCCCGTGCTCGAACGGCCGGGCGACCTGGCGGCGCTGCTCACGAACCTGCAGGCGAACGAGATCCTGTTCGTCGACGAGATCCACCGCCTGAGCCCGGTGGTGGAGGAAATCCTCTATCCCGCGCTCGAGGACTTCCAGCTCGACATCATGATCGGCGAGGGGCCGGGCGCGCGCTCGATCAAGATCGACCTTCCGCCGTTCACGCTCGTGGGGGCGACGACGCGCGCGGGGCTGCTCACTTCGCCGTTGCGCGACCGGTTCGGCATCGTGCAGCGGCTCGAGTTCTACGGCCACGACGATCTGCAGCGGATCGTGCAGCGCTCGGCAGGGATCCTCGGCGTCGCGGCCGAGCCTGAAGGGGCCGCGCAGATCGCGACGCGCTCGCGGGGCACGCCGCGCATCGCGAACCGGCTGCTGCGCCGGGTCCGCGACTACGCCGAGGTCAAGGCGGGCGGACGCATCACGCGGGAGGTCGCCCGCGCCGCGCTCGACCTGCTCGACGTCGACCCCCAGGGGTTCGACCCGATGGATCGCCGGCTCATGCTCACCATCATCGAGAAATTCGACGGCGGCCCGGTCGGTGTCGACAGCCTCGCTGCGGCGCTGGGCGAGGAGCGGGGAACGATCGAGGACGTGATCGAGCCGTACCTGATCCAGCAGGGCTACATCATGCGCACGGCGCGCGGCCGCGTCGCTGCCCGCAACGCCTATCTGCATTTCGGCCTGGCGCCGCCCGCCATCGAAACTCGACCGGGCACGCTGGGGCTGTTCGAAGGATGACGAG
>DASSJN010000068.1:0-10085 GCA_035691185.1 Steroidobacteraceae bacterium | reverse complement strand
GCCACGTCCTCGCGCGAGGCCAGGAATTCGCCCGCCTGCAGCGGGAGCACGCCCTCCGGCGTGACGAGTGCACCGGCGTGCTGCACGACGTTGCCCGCCTGCAGCGCCGCCGCCAGTTCGCTCACCGTCAGGCCGTACGCGGCGAGGCGCTGCGCGTCGAGCGTGACGTGCACGGTCTCGTCGGGCCCGCCGATGGTGTAGACGTTGCGTGTCCCCGGCACGCGCTGAAGTTCCGATTCGACCGCGTGCGCGACCTGCCTGAGTTCGTACGCGCCGCGGTCGGCGTCCCTGGTCCAGAGCGTGAGGCTCAGGATCGGCACGTCGTCGATGCCCTTGGGCTTGACCAGCGGCTGCCCGATGCCCACGCCGGGCGGACGCCAGTCCTGATTGGAGTAGACCGCGTTCCAGAGACGCAGGATGGCGGACGTGCGCTCCTCGCCGACTTCGTACTGCACCGTCAGCACCGCCACGCCGGGCCGCGAGACGGAGTAGATGTGCTCGACCCCGTCGATCTCGGCCAGCACCTTCTCCATCGGCGTCGCGACGAGGCTCTCGACCTGCCGCGCGCTCGCGCCGGGAAACGGGATGATCACGTTCGCCATCGTGACGTTGATCTGCGGTTCTTCCTCGCGCGGCGTCACTAGCACGGCGAACAGGCCGAGCAGCAGCGCGGTGAGCCCGAGCAGCGGCGTCAGCGAGCTGCCGAGGAACCGACGCGAAATGCGGCCGCTGAAGCCGAGGCCTTCACTCATGCGTGGATGCCGCCGGGCGCGCCGCGAGTCCGGCGACCGCGGGGTCGGTCGCGATGCGCTCGCCCTCGGCCAGGCCCGCAATGACTTCCACCTCCCCGCCGAGCGAGCGTCCGAGCCGCACCTGGCGCAGCGACACGCGCCCGTCCTCACCGACCACGTAGACCGAACGGAGTTCGCTGCGCTCCACGACCGCGCTGCGCGGGATCATCACGCGGCTCGACTCGCCCGTCGCGAATCCGACTTTGGCGTACATGCCGGGCGCGACGCCCGAGACCGTGGACGGCAGCTCGGCGCGCGCACGAAACGTGCTCGACATCGGGTCCGCCGACGGAAACAGCGTCACGCGCTCCGCGGCAATGCGCTCATCGCCCAGGTAGACGTTGGCCTTGCCGAGCGCACGGACGTCCTTCGCGACGCTCTGCGGCACTTCGGCGACCACGCGCAGCGCGCCGAACGACGCGACCGTCAGCAACGGCGTGCCGGGCCCGACGGCCTCGCCGGGCTGCACGCGCTTGGCCGTGATCGTTCCGGCGTACGGGGCCCGCAACTCGGTGTACGCGACACCCTCGCGGGCCGACTCGAGAGCGGCCCTCGCCGCGTCCAGGTTCGCGGCTGCCGCGTCACGCGCGGTGACGGCTTCGTCATAGGTGGTGCGGGCCACGACCTTCCGCTCGTACATGTCGCGGATACGGTCGAACTGCGCACGGGCCTGCGCGTCGCGGGCATTGGCGGCCGCGAGTGCCGCCTGCGCCTGCCCGAGACCGGCCACCTGCTCGGTCGCGCGCAGCTTCATCAGCAACTGACCCTCGCGGACTTCGTCGTCGACGTCGACATAGACTTCCGCCACGCGGCCCGCAGTCTGCGCCGACAGCGTCGCCTGGTTCACGGCTTCGACGACGCCATCGAGCAGCAGCTCCGCCGGCGCGGCCCGTGCGGCGACGACGAACGTCGCGAGATCGGCCCCGGCGGACTTTGCCGGCGTCGTGGGCGGCTCGTTGCCGCACCCGTGCAGTGCCAGGGCGATCGACGCCGTCGCCAGCAGGGAGAGCAGCCTCGACGGAACGACAACGGCCATGGATCGGGTCCGGATCTCAGAACGCGCAACCGGGCTGCACGCCGAACTTCCTCAGCACGATCGCGAGCGGGCAGAATCCCGTGAACGATGCCTGGAACAGGTTGGCGCCGACGAACGCCGTCAGCCAGAACCAGTTCGGGCTCACGTACACGCCGAGCACGATGCTCAGCAGGATCATCACACCGGCAAAGCGCATGACGAGACGGTCGACGTTCATGACAGGACTCCTCGGTGAGCACGCCTGGACTGGTTCGGTCCTGAAGACATAGTATTAGTTTTTTCTAAATTAGACAAGTCTGAAAATACCCCGCGAAGATGGCTACGCTCGAGGCTCGAGTCGGCCTCGACCGCTACGCGATCGCCCGGGGCAACGTCGTGGGACAGGACCCCGGCCGCACGGCCGGGTTCGGGTGTCGATGACTGAGTCGCCTCAGTAACCCTTGCGCGTGTCCACCACCGACAGCATCTTGTCGCCGGCGACGTAGCGACGCAGGTTCTCGCGCACGACGGCAAGGCGCGCGGCGTCGCCGAGGTCCGAGCGTGTCGACACGTGCGGCGTCAGGATCACGTTCGGCAGGCTCCAGAGCGCATTGCCGGGGGGCAGCGGCTCCGGATCCGTCACGTCGAGGCCGGCGCCGCCGAGTCGGCCGCTCTTGAGCGCGTCGATCAGCGCCTGCTGGTCGACGCTCTGGCCGCGGCCGACGTTGAAGAAGTAAGCGCCGGGCTTCACGCCGGCGAAGAATCGAGCGTCGAACATCCCACGCGTCTCGGCCGTGAGCGGCGTCGTATTGACGATGAAGTCGGCCCGCGCCGCGAGCCGCAGCAGATCGGACGGCAGTCCGACCTCGCGGACGTAGTCGGGCCCTTCGCGACCACTCGCGCGGATCGCGTCGACCGCCATGCCGAGCGCCTGCGCGCGCCGGGCCACCTCGGTGCCGATGCCGCCCAGGCCGACCACGAGCACGGTCTTGCCGTCGAGCGTGAGCATCCGCGACGTTTCGGGCAGGTCCTCCGTCCAGCGTCGCTCGAGCCGTTCCGGGATGTAGAAGTCGAGGCCGCGGGCGAACGCGAACATCATCGCGAGGACGTGCTCGGCCATGACCGGGCCCGCGACACGCTGCATGTTCGTGAGCAGGATGTCGCGCGCCTGGATCGCCGGCAGGCCGACGCAGTGCTCCACGCCCGCGGAGTACGTCTGCACCCAGCGGATTCTCCTGCCGGCTTCGAGCACTTCCGCGTTGCAGAAACCGAGCACCGCGTCGGCCTGCCTGGCGAGTTCGACCGCCTGGTCGGCGTCCTCGGCCGCGAGCAGCTTGACGCCGGGCGCGACGGCCTGCAGCGCTGGCAGCAGTTCCGGCCGAACGTTCGCGACCAGCACCGTCTTCGGGGGCGCCCAACCCTTGCGCTGACGCACCGGCTCGGGCGATTCCTCGAGCCCGAGCTTCGCGACGAGCCCGGCGACGTCGCGGGCCGGTGCAGGCGAGTCTGCGGCGGCCGAGACGAACGTGGCTGCGGCCGCCACGGCAATCACGATCATCGAGGTGCGTAACGACATCGGGTCCGTCCTCCGCGCGTGGCCGTTGCGCGGCACCGTATACGAATCGAAGGGGCGACACCACCGCGCCTCGCGTGCCGCTATCATGCGCGCCCATGCAGGAGCCGCCGGCCCGGGAAGCATTGCGTCTCGATCCTGAACACGTTGCCTTCATCCAGGGCGGCGTGTCGGTGGTCGTGAGCGCGCGCAACGAGGCTCTGGTGCCCGACGTGCTGCGCGGTTGCGGGTGTCGCGTCTCGCGCGACCGCCGGCGCGTGACGGTGCTTGCGGAAAGTGCGCGGTCGGGAGACGTGCTCGACGGCGTGCGCGCGAACGGCATGATCGCCGTCGTGTTCAGCCAGCCGAGCACGCATCGCACCCTCCAGCTCAAGGGCAGCGACGCGACGGTCGCACGCGCCACGGCGGCCGACCAGCGCACGGCGCGGCGCCACCTCGAGGCCTGGATGGCGGACATGCAGCGCATCGGCTACGACCCCGTGTTCACGCGGGCCGCCCGCGGCGACGGCGCGGATCTCGTCGCGATCACGTTCTCGGTCGCCGCCGCGTTCGAGCAGACGCCGGGCCCCGCCGCCGGCCGGCGCCTGGGGCTGGCGTGACGGCGGGCTCGCTCACGCTGCACTCGATCCGGCCCTGTCTCGAGGGGGCGGTGCCCGCGGTCATCGCCACCTGCGCGCGCGACGGCACGCCCAACGTCTCGTACATCTCGGAAGTGCATTACGTCGACCCCGCGCACGTCGCGCTCTCGTACCAGTTCTTCAGCAAGACGCGGCAGAACGTGCTCGAGAATCCGCGCGCGACCGTGCTCGTGATCCATCCGGACACCGGCGCGCAGTACAAACTCGCGGCGCACTACCTCCGGACGGAGGACTCGGGCCCGCTGTTCGAGTCGATGAAGGCGAAGCTCGCGGGCATCGCCTCGCACGCCGGCATGACCGGCGTGTTCCGGTTGCGCGGCGCGGACGTTTACCGCGTCGAGGCGATCACGCAGCTGTATCGGACCGACCTGCCGGCGCCCGCCACGGCCGCGAGTTCGCTGGCGCAGGTGCGCTGCGCAACCGCACGACTCGGCGCCGCGAGCGACCTCGCGCAGCTGCTCGACCGCCTGCTCGACGCCATGCGCGAGATCTTCGACATCGAGCACTCGATGGTGCTCATGCGCGACCCCGCCCGCGACACGCTCTACACCGTGGCGAGCCGCGGCTACCCGGAGTCCGGCATCGGCGCGGAGATCCGGCCCGGGCAGGGAGTGATCGGCACCGCGGCGCTCGAGCGCACGCCGATCCGGATCTCGCATGCGACCTCGGAATTCGGTTACGGTCGAGCGATGCGCGAGGACGCCGCGCGGCACGGGCTCGCGAACTCCGCCGGCGAGACGATCCCGTTTCCCGGTCTGCCGCAGTCGCAGAGCCAGGTCGCGGTGCCGATCCTCGCGGGCGGGGAACTGCTCGGGGTGCTGTTCGCCGAAAGCGCAGCCACCAGTCGCTTCGGCTATGACGAGGAGGATGCGCTCGTCGTGCTCGCGGACCACGTGGGCGCGGTCGCGCGGCTGCTGCGGGAAAGCGACGAGTGCCCGGCCGAGCGGACGGACCACCCGGATGCCGCGAGCGCCGTCAGCGGTCCGCCCGTGCGGATCCGGCACTTCGCCGAAAACGACAGCATCTTCGTCGGCGAGGATTACCTGATCAAGGGCGTCGCAGGGGCGATCCTCTGGAAGCTCGTCCGTTCCTTCGTCGACGAGGGCCGCACCGAGCACAGCAACCGCGAGCTGCGGCTCGACCCGTCCCTGGGTCTGCCGGACCTCAGCGAGAACCTCGAGGCGCGACTGATCCTGCTGCAGCGCCGGCTCGAGGAGCGATGCCCGTCCCTGCACGTCGAGAAGACCGGCCGCGGACGGTTCCGCCTGCGCGTCGACCGCCCGCTGTCGCTGGTCGAGGTCGCCCGGCGCACGTGAAGCGGCCGCTCAGCGCTGCGCGACCGGCTGCGCCCGCGCCTCGCCGCCCTGCGGCACGAAGACGAAGTACGGCGTCGTCACCTTGCCGCCCGGCGCCACGTAGGCTGGCATCGTGACGCCCGCCGGGCCGAGGCTGCGCACGTATGCATAGATCGCTTTGAGGTCCTGGTCGGACATCTCGCGCAGGTTGAACCACGGCATCGGCGGCAGGCGCGGCTGTCGCGCACGCTCCAGCCATTGCGCCTCGGTCAGGGCGTTGATGGCGAGGCGCAGGTTGGCGGGATAGGTGGTCCCCCAGGGGCCCTGGTAGCCGATGGGCAGGCCGGTGAGCCAGTCCTGCTCGGGGACCGCCGGGCCGTGTTCCATGCCGCCCGGCGTATGACAATCGTTGCAGCCGCTGATCGTGAGGATGTACTTGCCGCGCGCGACCAGCGCCGCGTCGCCATGCGTGTCCGCGGCGGCGACGGCACCGGTGCCCGCGGCGAGGGACGCCGCGAAGACGACGAGTGCCTTCCAGTCGGTGCGATGTTCCATGGCGTGTCTCCTGCCTGTCTCGAAGGACCCGCAGTGTCCGCCCGCAGCGGAGCGCTCGCCGCTAAATGCTTGCTAACGGAATGCTAAGAGTTTCGTAAGACGCGGACCGAGGCTAACTCGCGCCGAAGCAGCGCTGGAACCTCGCGAGCAGCGCGGCGTGCACGCCGGCGTCGACGGGCCCGACGGCGAGCCATTCGAACACCAGGTCTTCCATTTCGCCGGAGGTCGGGCCGCCGCCGCGCCCCATCGCCTCGACGAGCCGACGCATCTGGTGTTCCCGGCGCAGCTCCACGTCTTCCTCGGGCGTGTCGAGACCCGCCGCGAGCTCACCGCGGACGCACAGCAGGCGCAGCGCCGCCTCGTTCGCCCGCAAGTCGACGCTGGTCCGCCCGGCGGCCGCGTCCGCCATCTGCTGCTCGAGCACCCCGCGCGCACCCTTGGGCGCATGCTCGAGGCGCGCGACCGCCTCCTGTGCCGTCGCGTGCAGGGCCTCGCACTCGGCGTCGGGCAGCCCCTGCGCCACGCCGAGGGCATAGGCGCGGATTTCATTCGCGGCAGTGAACAGGCCGGACCAGGCTTGTCGCGCCGCCGCCGCGCGCTGGCGACGGATCGCCTCGTCGTACCGCCCTGCCGCGCGTGCGAACCGCTGCCGCAGGTCGCGCACGGCGGCGCGCGGCAGCTCGAGCGAGTCGAATTCCTCACGCAGCTCGTCGACCCGGCGGAGGCCTGCGCCCGACTCGCCGGCGCCGATCTCACAGAGCCGCTCGGCCTCGTCGCACAGCGCGACGGCCCGCGCCTCGTTCGCCGCGAGCTGAGCGTCACGGCTCTCGCGCTCCTGGGAGCTGCGCTGGAACACGGCGTCGCAGTGCGTGCGGAATTCGCTCCAGAGGACGTCGTCCTGCTGCCGCGGCACGAATCCCGCGGACTTCCACGCCCCCTGCAGGCCCCTCGCCTCGTCGATGGCCTGGCGCGTGTCGTCCAACGCGGCGAGTTGCGCGGCACGTGCGATCAGGCCGCGCTTCGCCTCGACGTTGCGCTGGTATTCGGCCGCGAGCCGCGCCTGCAGCGCGTCCAGCGTGGCATGGAATCGCGCCTGCAGAGGCTTGACGACCGCCTGGTCGACCGGCGCGTACTCGCGCCATTCACGGCGCGCTTCGCCGAGCACACGCTGGACGGCACGCCAGTCCGGCTGCTCGCCGGACTGTTCCGCCGCGAAGACCTGCAGGCGCTCGATCAAGGCCTCGCGGCGCCCCTGGTTCTCCAGGCGACGCTCGGCCTGGCGGGCGAAGTGCTCGCGGCACGGCTCGTAGGCGCGTTCCGCGGCCTCTTCGAACTGCTCGCGGTCCTGCGTGGATTCCTCGGCGGCGCCCCGGTGCAGCGTGCGCCACTCGTCCCGCAGCCGGCGGATCTGCCGCGCAAGCTCCTCGGCGGACATGTCCGCCCCGACCAGCGACTGCATGCGCTGGACGAGCTCCGCCCGCTTCGGCACGACCGTGAAGGTCTTCCAGTCCTTCAGTTCCTCGATCCGTGCGTCGACGTCCGCCAGCTTGCGCTCGAACCACGGCGGCATCGCACGCACCTGCGGCAGCTTCTCGCGGATGGTGTCGCGAAGGCGCGTGGCGCGAGCCGTCCCGCCGTGCTCGAGGGCCGCCTGGGCCTGCCGCAGCAATCCGACCAGCTCGCGCACCCCGGCGTCCTCGGCCTCCTGCTTCGCGCGCTCCGCCTGCCTCTGCGCCTCCAGCAGGCGCGCTCGTTCCTCGTCGGCGGCGGCCGCCCGTTGCGCCTCGTGCTCGCGCTGCCGCCTCGCTTCCTCCGCGGCGAGGGCCGCGGCGCGCTGGCGCGCGGCTTCCGCCTCGAGCGCGCGTCGATGTGCCTCGATGACTTCGCGTGATCGCTCGAGATTCCGCTCCACTTCGCGGCGCAACTCCTCGGACGCCTCCGGCGCCACCGCGGTCCACCGCGCTTCCAGCCGCGCGAGGGCGTTCGCATATGCAGCGTCGAAGTTCCGTTCGGCGTGCCGCGCGATCGCGGCGCCGGCCTCGGCCACCTCGTCCTCGCGTCGTCGCGCGGCGCGTTCCGCGGCATGCAGCTCGTCACGCTTGCCCGTGAGGATCCGGTAGACGTTCTTGTCCTTGCCGCGTGCGGCCCGGATCAACTCGCCGAGCTGCCCGGGGTCGGTGATCGCCCGCGCTGCGGCCTGGCGAACGCGGGTCGAACTTCCTTCGAGTACCCACCTGGCCACGGCGGCCGCGTCGCCGGCAGCGATGGCCTCCGACACCCTCGCTTCCTCGGCACGGGCGAGTGCAGCCGCATCGGGCCGCCGGGGCGCCGCTGGCGGCGCCTCGGCCGTCGTGCGGACGCGCTCCGTGCTGGGCGTGGGAGCACGCTTGCGGAACAGGCGGGAGAAGAAGGACATGGCGAACCCAGTGTCTAGTGTCCAGAGAATAGTGTCTAGCAAGACGGCAGTCCCCTGCCACGCCGACTGCGTCGGCTTCCTGCTGAACACTAGACACTGAACACTGGACACTGCCTCTCAAAGTCCCGTCTTCATCATCTTCCGGCGCAGGAACGCGATCTGCGTCTGCAGCGGAAGCTGCTTCGGGCAGACGTCGTGGCAGCCGAGCAGGGTCATGCAGCCGAACACGCCGTCGTCGTTGCCGACCAGCTCGTAGAAGTCCTGGTCGGTGCGGCCGTCGCGCGGGTCGAGCGCGAAGCGGGCGATCTTGTTGAGGCCGACTGCGCCCACGAAATCCTCGCGCATGCGCGCCGTGCCGCAGGCCGCGACGCAGCAGCCGCACTCGATGCAGCGGTCGAGCTCGTAGATCCTGTCGGCGAGGTCGGGGTCCATGCGCTCCTCGAGCCTGCGCAGGTCGACCTCGTCACCGAGCGAGTGCACCCAGGTCTCGAGCCGCTCGCTCATGCCGCGCATCCACTTGCCCGTGTTGACGGACAGGTCGGCGATCAGCTCGAACGTCGGCAGCGGCGCCAGCGTCACGTTCTCGGGCAGGTCCTGCGTCAGCGTGCGGCAGGCGAGGTCCGGCCTGCCGTTGATGACCATGCCGCAGCTGCCACAGATGCCGGCGCGGCAGACGAAGTCGAACGCGAGCGTCGGGTCGAGTTTCTCGCGGATCTCGTTGAGCGCGATGAACAGCGTCATGCCCGGCGCTTCTTCGAGCTCGAACACGTCGACGTGGGGCACGCTCGCCGGATCCTGCGGGTCGTGTCGCAGGATGTGGAAGTGCAGCATGCGCCGCGCGGCGTCGGGCGCCGGGGTCGATGCGGGGTTCGTCTCCAGCGATCCCACGGCCCGGACGGCCTTGGATCCGGTGGCGGGCGGAGGCGGGATGGTTGCGCTCATGCGGTGAGTTTCTCGTCGATGCGTTCGTTGCGGCCGCGCAGGCTCGGGGGCAGCAGGTGGTCGTAGGGCATCAGAGCCTGCTGCACGGCGTGACGGTCCGTGCCGCTCATCGATTCACGCAGCCGCGCGATCTCCGCCGCGCGTGCCGGCGTGTCCGGATGGTCGACGTAGTCCTTGTTGCCGTAGCCGCGCCAGCCGGGAGGGAGCTCCATGGCGCTGACGTCAAGCGCCTCGTAATCGAGCGTCGGCACGGTCGCGAGCGGGTCGCGCCAGGTCGCGAGCGTACGCTTCAGCCACTCGGCGTCGTTGCGGCGCGGGAAGTCCTCGCGGAAATGCGCGCCGCGGCTCTCGGTGCGGGTGTTCGCGCCCTGGGCGATGCAGAGCGCGATCTTGAGCATCTTCTGCAGCCGGTAGGCCGTGACGAGTTCGGCATTGGGCCCGTCGCGACGCGACCGCAGGCGGATCGAGCGGCTGCGGACGAGCAGTTCCTGCAGCCGGTCGACCGCCTGCTGCAGGTCGGCGCCGGTGCGGAAGATGCCGACCCTGTCGGTCATGGTCTGCTGCATCTCGGCCTTGATCGTGTCCGCCTGCTCGCGGCCCTGGCCGCCGAGCAGCGTGTCGAGCTTGCCGCGCTCGATCTCGAGCGCCTCGCGCACCAGCGCGGTCGGAATGTCGAGTTCTCCCTCGGGGCTCTCGACGAAGTCCGCGACGAACTCGCCGACGATCATGCCGGCGACGACCGTCTCGGCCACGGAGTTGCCGCCCAGGCGGTTGAAACCGTGCATGTCCCAGCACGCCGCCTCGCCGGCGGCGAACAGCCCGCGCAGCCCGTACGCCGCGCCGGTGTGATTCGTGCGCAC
>DASSJN010000067.1:0-15013 GCA_035691185.1 Steroidobacteraceae bacterium | reverse complement strand
CGATCCTGGTGAGCCGCTCGCGTGACGGCGGCGCGACGTTTACCCGACCCCGGACGGTCTCTACCGGCGGTCGCGACGGCACGCCCGGGAACCAGGGATCCGACATCGCCGTCGCATCCGACGGGACCATTTACCTGGCTTACCGCGCGTTCGAGCGCAGCACAGGGACATCTTCGATCAACGTCGTCAAGTCGAGGGACTGTGGAGCGAGCTGGACCCAGCCGGTGCGGACCGGCTCGGTCGTCGCACCCCAGGCGCCCGGCGTGGCGTTCCGCACTCCGGCGTTCGCCTTGGTCGCGACGGACGACTCGGACCCCGACGTCGTCTATATTGCCTACCAGAACTTCATCGACGGCGATTACGACATCTATGTCCAGCGCTCCACCGACGGTGGGGGGACGTGGGGAGCACCCGTCCAGGTGAACGAGGATCCCGGCGCCAGGCACCAGGTCTTTCCGACGATCGAGGTTTCGAACGGCGCACTGCACGCGGCATGGTATGACTTCCGAAACAGCGTCACGCCGCAGAACGAGGCGCTGGACGTCTATTACGCCTGCACTAATTGCGCCGGCAACGTGTACCCGACCTTCAGCCACGGCACACGCGTGACGGACATTTCACACAACGGTAACTGCCTCATGTTCGGTGGCGGCACGGCCGCTTTCCATGGCGACTACAACGAACTGGCCGCGTACTTCGACGGAGCAGAGCACGTCGTACACCTCGCGTGGGCCGACAACAGGGACGTGTCTCCGTGCGACCTCGACGCGGCGGCAGGTCCTGCCACCAACAATACGGGTAACCGCAACCAGAACGTCTATGCGGACGCGCTGGTGGTAACACAATGATGGTCGCGGCTGCTTCGCGAGGGATGCCGCAGATGAGCCGGCGAGCCGCGAGGTGACCACTTAGTCGCTCGGATGGGACTGGGGATCGCCCAGCCCATCCTTGCCTCTGATCGTCGTAGCGGGGCCGGCTTCGGCGAAGGCGCTGCGCCCATTGCAGATTTGGCGGAGGACGCATGGCGGGTCATTCCGATCGCAGCTCGCGCTGGCGACTCGTGCGCGATGTCGTCGTGTTCCAGATCAAGCTCGGCCTGGAAGCGTTGCTGGACCTCACGCTCATTCCGGTGTCGCTCGCGGCGGCGGCGCTGGATCTGCTGCTGGGCAACTGGCGTCGGCCGGTATGGTTCCATGCCGTGCTTCGGTTCGGCGAACGCTGCGAGCGCAGGATCGACCTCTGGGGTGTGGCGGGGAGCGAACCGAATGCGGAGATCGACGCGGTCATGCGAGGCGTCGAGACGTTGATCCGCCAACCCGGTACCGGACCACAGAAAGTGCGTGAGCTCAGGCGCTGGGCTGCAATGAAGCTTGCGCCGGGTGGCGACGACGAACCGCAACCTCCCACTAAACGCAGTGACGACGCTGCGAGCTGAGCCTGGACCGGCTACAAAACCCCGGCGCGGGGCCGGGGTTCTTGTCGCGTTGAGCACGTCGGTTACGCGGCGCCGCGTCGGCGCGTCGCAGTCGGACCAACTCCGCTATTCCGCGCACACATCCGTCGTCGGAAACTCATCAGGCAAGCCGCCGGGCAGAGTCGCCCCGACGTACTCCACACGTCTGGTCTTGCCCTTGAGTTCCTCGACCAGCATCAGCCCGAAGCCACCCTCGCTCAGGCGGCAGTAGTACTTGTGCTCGACTTCGCCCGGCGCCAACGGCGTGTACTCCTTGGTTTTCATGCAACCATCGAACTCGCCGAACTCGATGGAGACGGGCACGTCGAGCCGAAGGACCTTGGCACGGTCCTCGGCCTCACCTTCGTAGTACTCCTGCTGATAGGACTCGCCGACCGCCGGGGAGCCGAGGATCACCACGCCCGCCTGCGCCCCATCCTCGCCCGCTTCCCAGGAACCGCCGGTGCTCAGGCAGTCGTTCTCGTCGTCCCACGAAGTGGTGTCCTCGCCGAGGTACCACACGTTTCCATCGTCGTCCTGCGCAAACCAGTCCTCGGTCGCTTCGACCAGCACGTAGTCCCCCGTGTCCCCCGTGCACTCCTCGTCGACCCATTCGCGGTCTTCGACGACGATCGCCTCGATGTCGTCATAGGGCGGACCGAAACCAGAGCGGGTCGCGCCCGAGACGACCACCTCGTTCACTTCGCAACCGTCATCCGCCTCGGAAAAATACACCGCGCTTGGCAATGAACTCAGCGGCCAATAGTCGTTGTCCACTATGGTGGGGTTGCTGAAGCTCGCTGTATCAAAGTCGAACTCGAGTTCGCCGCTCCAGGCGCCGCCCGCGACTGCCGTTGCCAGCAGTCCGCCGATAATCAAGGAGGTGAGCTTGCTCTGTCCCATCTGGAAGCCCTCCGCGTGCATCGCCGCAGCGACGACGTTTAGATTGCGCCCCATGGGGTTGGCCTGGCAGTCGACGGAGCTCCGAAAAGGACCGCCACCCCATCGGATTGAAGACTACGCCGATGCAGGCACAAAGTGGGATGGGTGAATGGGCTCGTCGGTAACCGCCGTGGATTATGTAAACTGGGTGCACTCACCCCGAACTCGCCACCTGTTGCCGGGTGCGTCAGGAAGCAACGGATGCGCGGATCTGCTCCAGCGCCGAGGGGTCCTCGATGGTGGTGAGGTCGCCGGGGTCCTCGCCGTCGCACAGTGCCCGGATCGAGCGCCGCAGCAGTTTGCCGGAGCGGGTCTTCGGCAGTGCCGTGACGAAGTGCACACGCGACGGCCGCGCCACGGCGCCGAGCTGGTTGTCGACGACCTTCATGACCTCGGCCTCGTGGGCCGCACGCTTGGCCTCGGTGTCGACGAGACTCACGTCCTTGAGGACAGCAAAGGCCATGGCGACCTGGCCCTTGAGCGCGTCGTGCACGCCGACGACCGCGACCTCGGCGACGTTCGGGTGCGACGAGATCGACTCCTCGATCTCACGCGTGCCGAGCCGATGGCCGGCGACGTTGATGACGTCGTCCGTGCGACCGAGGATGAAGTAATACCCGTCCTCGTCCCTGATACCCCAGTCGAACGTCGAATACGCGTGGCGGCCCGGAATGCTCTCCCAGTAGGTCGAGACGAAGCGCCTGTCGTCGCCCCACACCGTCGTCATGCATCCCGGGGGCAGCGGACCGTTGATCGCCACGACGCCCTTCTGGTTGGCGCCGACCTCCTCGCCGGTGCCTGCGTCGAACAGCCGCACGTCGTAACCGTAGACCGGCACGCCCGGTGACCCGAACTTGCCCGGCATCGCCTCCACGCCGCGCTGGATCGCGAGGATCGGCCAGCCCGATTCCGTCTGCCAGTAGTTGTCCACCACGGGCTTGCCCAGCCCTTCGGAAATCCAGCGCGCCGTCGGCTCGTCAAGCGGCTCGCCCGCGAGGAACAGCGTACGCAGCGAGGACAGGTCGTACTTTTTCAGCAGGGCCGGGTCCTGCTTCTTGAGCACGCGGATGGCCGTGGGCGCCGAAAACATCGTCGTGACACGGTACTTTTCGACGATGCTCCACCAGACGCCGCCGTCGGGCCGGATCGGCGTGCCCTCGTACATGATTGTCGCCATGCCGGCGATCAGCGGTCCATAGATGATGTAGCTGTGGCCGACGACCCAGCCGATGTCGCTCGTCGCGAAGTACGTCTCGCCCTTGCGGCCACAGTAGATGAGGTCCATCGAGGCGGCGAGCGCCACGGCGTAACCGCCGGTGTCGCGCTGCACGCCCTTCGGCTTGCCGGTCGTGCCGCTGGTGTAGAGGATGTAGCTCGGCTCCGAGCTCTCGAGCCACTCGCACGGCACCTCGTCGTTCATGTGCTCGGCGCGCAGCTGGCCATAGTCCACGTCGCGCCCCTCGACGCGGGACATTTCGGCCATTCGACGGTTGACGAGCAGCACTTGCTCCGGGGGGAACTGCGACAGGCGGATCGCCTCGTCGAGCAGGTGCTTGTACGGCACTGCCCTGCCCCCGCGCGATCCCGCATCGGCACTGATGATGAGCTTCGGCTTGGCATCGTCGATGCGCGTGGACAGGCTCAGCGAGGCGAACCCACCGAACACGACTGAGTGGATCGCACCGATGCGCGCAGACGCCAGCATGGCAAACGCCGCTTCCGGGATCATCGGCATGTAGATCAACACGCGGTCGCCCTTGCCCACGCCCAGCGACCGGAGGATCCCCGCCATGCGGTTCACCTCGCGATACAGCTGCGCGAAGGTGTAGGTCTTCTCCTGGCCCGTCTCGGTCGAGACGTAGATCAGGGCCGGCGAATCGCCGAGTTCGTCCAGGTGCCGGTCGACGGCGTTGTGGCACAGGTTGGTGCGTCCGCCGACGAACCACTTCGCGAACGGTGGCCTCGAGTAGTCGAGGACCTGGGCAAACGGCGTCTCCCAGTCGATCCGTCGCGCCTGCTCGCTCCAGAAGCCCGTCGGATCGCTGATCGATTGCGTATGGCTGGCGAGGTATTTCTTGTGCATCCGGAATTCCGCAGAAGTCGGGCAAGAGGCCCCCTTCTACCCGGTCCCAGGCAGGCCGACAATCGTCATTGGTCGTAGCGCGCTGGCCCGACAGAGTTGGAGGCCGCCCACGTTTCGAGCATCAGCCCGGCCCGTCGCGACCGTCCAGGCCGATCAGGAGCTCGCCTGCGGTCGGGACTTGTCCTCAGGCCGGGTGGGCAATCCGAAGCTCCACCTCTGGCGCGTGCTCGAGGTCCCCGACCTCGATGACGATACAGGCCCTGCTCGGCACCGGCTCCGGCAGACGAGCCCACGTCGAATCGCTCGACATGGTCTTCCAGGAGTCATAACCGTAGATGTGGGCGACGACATCAAGGGCTGCACGACGGCCAAGAGTATTGGCGGCGGAGAGAAGCCGCGGCAAGGCGGTGCGTGGCACGGAGATTTTGATCATGGCTTCCTCGAGACATGGAGGTCGGCGCGGAAAGACCAGAGCCAGGGGACGAGAACCTCGGGTTTGCTGTGGCAAGCCTGTAAAGGTCATGGCCCAGGAGCCTAGGTGCGTGCCGCTCGAGACACGATTGCGCCGGGGTACACGGTCGTTGAGCGCAGCGATTGAAACGCTGGCCAAGAGGATCGCCGACTGATCTGTTGGTATAGACCCGCGGCCGGCAGGTCCACCTGCGCGGCCGGGTCCGTTACGAACTGCGGCGAACCGACGCGGAACTGACCATTCCGCCCGGTCCAATCACACACAACACACGGGAAGCTATCTGGGCACGGCCGGAGAGATGTCGACCCCGCCCGTGGCACGATTGCCGGCACCGTCGGTGACCGTGACTTCCGCAACACCGCCCTTGTCAGTGTCTGCGCAGGTCACGTCCATACCATGGCGAATCTGGCCGCCCGGGCAGGTCCAGGTCACCGCAAGCACCGTGCCCTGCCCGCCCAGCACAGTCGCTCGCAGGCGCGTGGACTGGCCCGCGCGCCAGCTCACCTTGCCGCTCACCAGCAGGGGCGCGTCGATCACGATCGTCTCGGTCCAGTTGCGCGAGCCGGGATTGTCCGGCGCGAGATTGTGCACCGTGGCCGTCACCTGGTAGTTGCCCGGTCCCGGGAAGGTGTGCTGCTGCCAGCCCGTGCCGGTGGTCACCGGCGCGCTGCCGTCGCCGAAGTCCCAGGTGATGTCGCTGAGCGGATCGTTGCGACGGTTCTGAGGCGTCGTCTTGTTCACATAGAACTGGACGGTCGGTTTCACAGACTCGAGCTGAGTGGGGTAGAACTGGATGCCAGGCAGGTTGGCGACGTTGCCGTACTTGACCGCGACGACCGGCCGGGGCGCGGCCGTCGTCGTGAAACCGAGCTTCGCGGCATTCGCGAAGTTCAGGTCGGCAGTCTGCTGGGCGAGGTCCGGGCCGAGATTGTAGGTCTTGAAATTGCTGGAGCCGAATTCGATGTCGGTGTACTGGCCGCGCACCCAGTTGTAGCCAAGGAAGTCGCCAGCGAGGCCCACGACGTTGATTGCGCTCGCGTCGAGCACGCCGTCGCGGATCGCCTCGTTGACCTCCGCGAACGATTCGCCGGGATTCGACACGTAGAGCAGCGAGCCGACGCGGAGCGAGGTCACCCAGGTGCCGAGCTTCTTCGTCGCGTCGTCGAACCACGGCGCGGCGAACGCGCGGGGAATCGTGCAGTTGCCGCCGAACGCCGGCGAGCAGATCGGGCCGTAGGCGACGTTGGCCTGCATCAGTCCGAGCAGGCCGGCGTTGTCTGCGGTCGTGCTCATGTGCGACTCGGCGCTGCCGAGCGTGTCGTCAGTGAGCGGGCGCGCCTGCGCGAGCGCGAGCATCACGGCATTGGAGACGTACTCGCCCTGGCGCTCGACCTCGGCATAGGTCGGATCGGAACCCGGCGGCTCCTGCCGGCCGAGCGTGCCCGAGGCGATCACGCTCGTGCCGCCGATCGTGGCGTCGAGCTTGCGACGGACGTAGCCCGGGAAATCGGCTGAAAACTGCTTTTGATCCGCGCCGTCGAACTGGTCTGGGTGGTTGGGCACGTTGACGTATATCGCGTTCGTCGCGCCAGTCGCCGGATCGCGCGCCCACAGCACGGGCATCTGCTCGTCGACGGGGAAGCCGTCCGGGTGATTGGTGCCCTGCCCGTTCTGCCAGACGAACGAGCGGACGTTGCCGGTCGCGGTCCAGAGCTCGGACGTGCGCAGCTGGCCCGCGGCCTGATCGACCGCCTGCACGACGGCGTCGCGCACGAGCTTGAGGTAGGCCTTGCCTTCGGGCGTGGCGGTGCTGGTACCCCAGATTCCGGTGATTGTCGGTGCCGCGTGCACGTGCGTCGTCGACACCATCACGGCACTGCGGTCGGCGGCGAATCCGTGCTCGACGAGCTTCTGCGCGGCGAGCATGCGGGCACCCAGGGTGCCCAGTCCTGCCTCGGCACCTTGGTATTCGGCGAACCACCCCGTGCTGTCGACGATGACGAAGGCGACCGCCTTGTCGCCCTTGGCCACGACGAACGCCCGCACCTCGAGGGCATCGTGGCTTTCGCTGACCAGCGTCTGCTTGCCGTAGCCGCCGATATAGAGAGGCGTGGTCGGCGTCACGTCGACGACCGCTGCGCCCACCTGGAACAACGCGGGCTCCGGGCGCTGCTTGGCGTTGCCGATGGCTGGCAGGCAGGACATGAGCGTGCTGAAGGCGATCGCAAGGACAGCGCTGCGTTTGGTCGGGAGTTTCATGGTCCTGTACGTGGAGTTCCGCCCATCTGGCGGCCGGCAAGTCTCGCTCGCTCGCTCGCGGGACGATTAGCATCGCGCGACGATCCGTTACCATTGCACGACAACTCCGGCTCGCAGCACCGGCGGGTGCATGGACACGCCATGGGCAATCAATCCAACCGGATACGAACGCCGGGTCGTCATCGACGACTGCGGGAGTTGCAGGTCCGGATTGCGCCTACGATGCCCGTGCCTTCCGTGCTGAAGAAGCTCGGGGTCGACCCGGCCACAGTGCTGTCCGAGTTCGGATTGACGACCGCTCACTTCGACCACCCCGACAACACGCTGTCGTTCGGCACTCGATCGGCGCTGCTCGGTCGATGCGCATTGGCCGCGCAGTGCCCTCACTTTGGTTTGCTCGTCGGGCTGAGGGGCAGCACCTCCGTCTTCGGCGCGATCGGATTCCTGATGCAGAGCGCCACGGACGTGCGCAAGGCGCTTGCGGTGGGCACACGGTATTTTCGTCTGCACAACCCCGGCGTGTCGGTCGAATGCCGCGAAACGAAGGGCTTCTGCGTGCTGAACTACACGATCCTGGATCAGGTGGAATCGGGCGACGAGCAGACGCTCGACATGGCCATCGCAGGCATGTTCCGGGTCATGCAAAGCCTGTGCGGGTACCACTGGCAACCGGTCGAAGTACGTCTTGCGCATTCACGTCCGCGCAATCTCGTGCCGTTCCGGACGTTCTTCCAGGCCCCGCTGGTCTTCGACGCGGAGGAGTCGGCCCTGGTGTTCCGAAGCTATTGGCTGGACCAGCTGCTGTCGTCCGCCGACCCGCTGCTGCACCTCTTCATGCAGGAGCACGTAACCGAGGTCGAAGCGGGACGCGCTGAGGACCTGCCTGGCCGGCTGCAAAGGTTGCTGCCTTCGCTCGTGGCGATGAGGCGCGCCACGCCTGCGGAGGCTGCGCGCCGCCTGGGCATGGGTGTACGTACGCTTAATCGGCGCCTGGCAGCAGCCGGTACCACTTTCTCTGTCCTCCTGGACAGGTCGCGACATTCGTGTGCCGTGCAGCTGCTCGGGAACACGACCCTGCCGCCCGGCCAGGTCGCGACGCGGCTCGGTTATGCAAACACAAGCGCTTTCACCCGCGCATTCCGGCGCTGGAACGGGGTGACGCCGACCGAATGGCGGAGGTTGCGGTGAATCATGGCGGTCGTCTGCGTTCCAGGTTGCCGCCGACATGAGCCCTCGCGCCCGCTTCAAGCCGCCGTTGGGCGCAGCGGCCCGGCAGAGAGAGGCGTGCCAAAGGAATCACTCGTAGTCGTCAACGAGCACCCCATTGGACGAACCGGGAAATTGCGGAAGGTCATCGGTGATCTCGTAAAAATCGCATTTCTCACCAACGAAGATATGGCCAATGGTCTTCAGTCCGGTCGGGCCATCGAGCGTGCCTGCGATGATCCCGGTCGCATCCAGGTCAAACGGCTCCCAGAACAAGCCGGAACCGCATAGACGGCAGAATCCCCTGCGGGCGACCTCGGACGTCTGGTACCAAGCCAGTCCTGCGTCCCTGGTGATCGTGATGTTGAGCTTTCTCGCTTTTGAATGCGGCCCAAAATTGCCATGCTGACGTTGGCACATGCTGCAGTGACAATTGACTACGTCGCGCAACCGGCCCTTCACCTGGTACCGCACGGCTCCGCAAAGGCACCCCCCGGTGGTGATCTTTTGGCTATCAGTCATGCCAATTCCTCCGTGGCGGCGCTTGGCGACTCACGCGATAGGTTCCGCGAGATGACGACGATTCTCCGGTGGAGCGTACGGTTCGGGCCAGTACTCGACAAGGCGAGTGATTTTCCCGTCAACGACCGTGAAGAAGGAAACTGGCTCGGCGGACTGTGTGCCGTCCGTGACGCTGACCTGAGTGACCACCTCACCTGCAGATGCGATGAGGCGATTGATTTGGAACTGCCAGCGACCCGTGGTTGGGTATTCCGCGTTCATTCGAGCGTAGTTCGTCGCACCGCGAATGCGTTCGTTAGACTGCGGCCATTCCATGATGAACTCTGGCGCAAGAACAGCCTTGACCGAGTGGAAGTCATTGGTCGCCATGAGACGCCAGAACTCACGGACGACGGACTCGGCAGATGAACTCGCGGTCATAGGCAAGAAACTCGTGATTGCGCCAGGTTTGCGAGCGCCGCTCCGTTGCATCGCCCGGGTTTGGGCCGGGCGCCCCAGGCTACAGCGGCCTGCGATCACTCCGACTGCGTTCATGCAGCGTACCGCCATCGTCAAACGACTCCAAGCAGTTGTCTGACATTTCACATGCGCGACGATGGCCTATGCTCGCCGAGACCGACGCGATGTGCGCATCGCGGATGGGTCGTGCAGGAACCCCCCGGGGAGAACACACATGACCGGCACGGACGAACTCAAGGGACCGGATCTCACCCGAGGCGTATCACCCGATTCAGTCGTCGAAGGACATCCCGTCCTGGGACACGCCCACGGCGAAGCGGTGATTTTGGTCCGAATCAGCGGCAAGCTATTCGCGACGGCCGCAACCTGTACGCATTACGGTGGACCGCTCGCCGACGGTCTCGTGGTCGGCGAGACCGTGCATTGCCCCTGGCACCACGCGTGTTTCGACCTCGCGACCGGCCTTGCCGCCGGGCCGGCGCTCACGCCGATCAGATGTTTCCACGTCATCGAAGAAAACGGTCTCGTCCGAGTCGCGCAGAAGCGTGAACCCACAAAGCCGCAGGCGCCGCCGTTGGCGCCGGCGAGCGTCGTCATTGTCGGCGGCGGGCCCGCCGGCGCGGCGTGCGCGGAGAACTTGCGGCGTCTTGGGTACGAAGGCCCGATCTCCTTGATCGCTGACGAGCCGCCAGGCCCAGTGGATCGCCCGAACCTGTCGAAGGACTACCTTGCCGGAAACGCGCCCGAGGAGTGGATCCCACTTCGCGACGAAGAGTTCTATCGGGCAATGAAGATCGACTTTTCCGTGGGCGATGGCGTGGCGAGTATCGACACCACTGCACGCACGGTGACCCGAATCAGCGGCAAGACGCACTCCTACGGCGTGCTTCTCCTCGCGACCGGCGCGGAGCCGCGCAGGCTAGCGATTCCAGGCGCGGACGCCGAGAACGTCCACGTGCTTCGAACGCTCGCCGACTCGCGCTCGCTCATCGCGAGGGCGAACGAAGGCGCGCGAGCCGTGGTCATCGGCTCGAGCTTTATCGGCCTCGAAGTGGCGGCCTCGCTCCGCGCGAGGAAGGTCAACGTGGACATCGTAAGTGTCGACCAGGTGCCACTTGCACGCGTGGTCGGCGACACGATCGGCGGTTTCGTCCAGCGGCTACACGAAGACCATGGAGTTCGCTTCCATCTCGGCCATCCTCCGAAGGCGATCACCGGCCGTGGCGTCGAGCTCGAGGGTAGAGCGCTCGCCGCCGACTTCGTGGTCCTCGGGGTTGGTGTGGTGCCGCGCACGGCTTTAGCCGAGGCAGCGGGGCTCACGGTTGAACGCGGGATTGTCGTTGACGATCGCTTTCGCGCAAGCGCCGACGGCGTCTATGCAGCGGGCGACGTCGCGTCATTCCCCTACCCTGGGACCGGGACGCGCGTGCGCATCGAGCATTGGCAGGTCGCAGAGCGTCATGGGCAGGCAGTTGCGCGCGCCATGCTTGGACGTGGCGAGCCATACCGGGACGTGCCATTTTTCTGGAGCGCACATTACGACGCGACGCTGAATTACATCGGCCACGCAGACAAGTGGGATCGCATCTTCGAACGAGGGAGTCTCGCGGACCGCAAGTACGTCGCAGCCTTCGAGCATCGAGGCCAGATCCTTGCCGTCGTTACGCTCGGCGAAGACCTGTTGAGTCTCGAGATCGAGGCCGCCATGAGTGTCGGGGACGAGACGACGGTGAGAGCGCTCGCGATCGGCTGAGGACTGCAGCGTGCGGGCGGGAGCTTCTGCTCGGCTCGCTGGGCGATATCCGGATCGCGCCGCGCGGTAGACCACTTAGTCGCTCGGATGAAGCGTGCTTTGGGCGGCGGACGATCCCGCCTTCGACCGCTGCTGGCTTCGGTTGCGGGACGGCGCAGCGGCGACACGTGACAGACCCCGCTTACCCGCGGTCAGTACGCATCACTGCGACATCGGTCTTCGGCGGCGATGTCCGCATCCAGAGGGCGTATATTCGCGTCGACATCGTCTAGTCTCAGACGTCATCGCTTCTCATGAAGCCGAACGTCATTCGCCTCCTCGAGGAGCGCGGTATTCAGCCCTCGGCGCAGCGCGTAGCCGTCGCCGAATACGTTCTCTCGACTGACGAGCATCCTTCCGCGGATCACGTCTGGACCCGGGTACAGACAATTTTTCCGATGATCTGCCGGGCCACGGTTTACAACACCCTCAATCTGTTCGTCGAAAAAGGCCTGCTGCGGGAACTGCACCTCGCGCCGGACAGCGTGCTGTTCGACTCGAACATGGAGCGCCATCACCACTTCATCGACGAGGACACCGGCCAGATCTACGACGTTCCTTGGGACCAGATCGAAATACGCAACGCGAAACCGCTGGCCGGGTTCGAGATGCGTGACTATTCGGTAGTGATGAGAGGCCGGCGCCTTCCGGCCAAGTCTTGAACTTTTCTGTCGCCGATCATCAATTCTCCATCGCCGAGAAAGCAGCCGACAGACGAACCACCCAAGAGGAGAAGATCTCATGCCTGCCAAGGAACACACTGGAAGTGTCAGCGAAAGCGAAAGCCCGGCAATCCCCTCCCCGACTCCCAAGCGGAGTCGGCCCAGGACGAACAAGGACTGGTGGCCGGATCAGGTCGATCTCTCGATTCTCCACGCGCACTCTCCCGTCGCCGATCCGATGGGCAAGGATTTCAACTATGCGGAGGAGTTCAAGAAACTTGACGTCGAAGCGCTGAAGCAGGACCTCATCAAGGTGATGACGACGTCGCAGGAATGGTGGCCGGCCGACTACGGCCACTACGGGCCGCTTTTTATCCGGATGACGTGGCATGCAGCGGGCACGTACCGCATCGCCGACGGCCGGGGCGGTGGCGGCAGCGGCATGCAGCGCTTTGCTCCGCTCAACAGCTGGCCGGACAACGCGAGCCTCGACAAGGCGCGCCGGTTGCTCTGGCCGGTCAAGCAAAAGTACGGCAACAAGATCTCCTGGGCCGACCTGCTGATCTTCGCCGGTAACGTGGCATATGAGTCCATGGGCTTCAAGACGTTCGGCTTCGGCTTCGGGCGCGAGGACCGCTGGGAGCCCGACGAGATCTTCTGGGGCCCGGAAAGCGGCTGGTTCGGCGGAGGCGCGACGGGCGATGAGCGGCACGCCACCGAGGGCGACCTCCAGGGGCCCTTCGGCGCCGATCACATGGGTCTGATCTACGTGAACCCGGAGGGGCCGGGTGGCAACCCGGATCCGGCCCTTGCAGCGAAGTACATTCGGCAAACGTTTGCCCGCATGGCGATGAATGACGAGGAGACCGTTGCGCTCATCGTCGGCGGCCACACGGTCGGCAAGGCCCACGGTGCCGCCCCGGCCACCGAGTACGTCGGTCCCGAACCGGAGGGCTGCAGCCTGGAGAGCCAAGGTCTCGGCTGGCATAACAAGTTTGGCAGCGGGAAGGGCGCCGACACCATCACGAGCGGGCTCGAAGGCCCCTGGACCAGTAACCCGACCAAGTGGGACAGCGGGTTCCTCGACAACCTCTACAACTACGACTATGAGCTGACGACCAGCCCGGCCGGCGCGAAGCAGTACGCTCCCAAGCCGGATGCCGCCGGGGTGAAGCCCACCGCACCCGGTCCCTTTGATCCGTCGAAGCGGCAGACCACTATGATGCTCACGACGGACCTTGCGTTGAAGGTGGACCCCACCTATGCGCAGATCTCGAAGCGCTTCCACGAGCATCCCGACCAGCTCGCCGATGCGTTCGGCAAAGCCTGGTACAAGCTGCTCCACCGCGACATGGGTCCCGTCTCGCGCTACCTCGGCCCGTGGGTTCCGGCGCCGCAGCCCTGGCAGGACGCCGTTCCCGCGGTCGATCATGAACTGATCGAGGAGCAGGACATCGCTGCCCTCAAGGGCAAGCTCCTCGGGTCGGGACTGTCCATTTCTCAGCTGGTCTCCACCGCCTGGGCGGCGGCGGCCACCTTCCGCGGCACCGACAAGCGCGGGGGCGCCAACGGGGCGCGGATCCGCCTCACGCCACAGAAGGACTGGGAAGTGAACCATCCGGCCGAACTGTCGAAGGTGCTGCAGACACTCGAGCAGATCCAGCAGGACTTCGATCGCTCACAGTCCGGCAGGAAGAAAGTCTCGCTCGCCGACCTGATCGTCCTGGGCGGGTGCGCGGCCGTCGAGCAGGCGGCCAAGGACGCCGGCTACAAGATCACGGTCCCGTTCGCGCCGGGGCGCATGGACGCTTCGCAGGAGCAAACCGACGTGGCGTCGTTCGCCGTGCTCGAACCCACCTTCGACGGCTTCCGCAACTACCTCCACGCCGGAGAAGAGCTACCGCCGGAGACGCTGTTGGTAGAGCGGGCGTTCATGCTGAATTTGACGGCTCCCGAGATGACGGTGCTTGTCGGCGGCATGCGGGCTCTGAATGCCAACTCCGGACAGTCCAAACACGGTGTCTTCACCACGCGGCCTGGGACGTTGAACAATGACTTCTTCGTGAACCTGCTCGACATGAACACAGAGTGGAAAGCATCCGGCTCGGATAAGAACGTCTACGAGGGTCGCGACGGCAAGACGGGCCAGGTGAAGTGGACCGGCACTGCCGTTGACCTCGTGTTCGGCTCGAACTCCCAGCTCCGAGCGATCGCCGAGGTTTACGCACAAGAGGACTCGAAGGAGAAGTTCGTGCGTGACTTCGTGGGTGCGTGGGACAAGGTCATGAACAACGATCGCTACGACCTGCTCGCTCAGGCCCGAGACGGACGCCGGCGCGCGGCCGCGGCCAGCCACTAGGTTTTGTAACCAGTATTGCTGCCGCCAAGGACCAGTTGAGTCAGAGGCTCTGTTCTCCGCCGGAAGCGAGCTGAGTATCGTCCGGGACAGCGACGGGAGTTGTTGTCACACGGCGACTCCCGTCGCGATGGCCACCAGCGGGTCCAAAACGGTCTTTCACGCGCCCAGTGAACGCGCGACGCCACGACTCGGCGATCGCGAAGCTCTATAACGAACAAGACCGCCTAGAGGCGGCCTTGCTGAAGTGCGTCGGAGCGGGTGCACTTAAATGTGGTAGCGGGGGCCCGCTTTGGCAATTTCCGGCGCACGGTCCCAATCGACTGACGGCATGAATCTAGCGCGGCGGACAGGACGTGCGACCGCTCGATCCGGTTGTGGAAGGCCGCCTGGCTCGACTTGCGACGACAGCGACGGCCCGGCGGCGTGAGCTTCCCGGCCGTCTGCTTTCTGAGGAATGCCGCTCAAACCTCTAACGTCTGCGCGGCCCTCTCCGCCCCTCGTCCCGCTCCAGGCCCGGAGCCAGGATCGGCCCTGAGTGGGGCTCACCCACGCTGCCGTAGTGCGATCCGCGCCACCAGGTACGAAGGCGACTTCGCTTGGCGGCCCCAAGGCTGGCAACGAGCCCCGCAACGCCCCACGCCGTGAACACCAGGATCAGGAGCATGCCGACGAACTGTGTTATCGACTCCAACATTTCGGTACCGCTTGCGAGTGGAACATGGCCATTCATGGCTTGGATCGGCGCAGAGCCAAAGCAGTGCCGGCTGATTGGGTTGTAGTCACAAGCCGCAGAGGCACCTCACG